>DBPU01000039.1 GCA_002305615.1 Verrucomicrobia bacterium UBA1412
AGAATAATTTTTTGCAGTGAAACAGGTTGACTTTTGGCTCATGTCGTGGTGTTCTATGAGTGTGTGCGGTGATCAGAATTTGACCTGCTTGAGGTGTTGCTTTTGGTGCCGATGATTCTTTAACCTGATGAGTTTTTGCTCTCAGAGCGGAGATTCATCGGTAGAGGGGAGTATTTTCTTTTTTTCTTCTTATTTAACGGTTAATTTTTATTTATGGATTCATTGTTTAAACCGATCTCAAACGCCGGTGTCACTGCCCCGACAGGGTTCTGGGCCGGAGGCGTTTTTTGCGACATCAAACGGTTGGGCACCGGGAAGGGTTCCAACAAAGGTCAGAAGAAGGATCTGGCGATTGTCTTCTCGGAAGTCGATGCCCATGTGGCCGGAATGTTCACGACCAATCAGGTCTGTGCTGCCCCGGTAAAGATATGCTCCTCGCGGGTTCAAAGCGGTCTGGCTCGTGGTGTCGTGGCCAATTCGGGCAACGCGAATGCCTGCACGGGTGAGCAGGGAAAAGCGGACGCCATCCGGATGACCGAGATTCTGGCGGATTTGCTTCATGTCGATTCCAATAAAGTTCTGGTTTGCTCGACGGGCCGTATTGGCGTGCAGATGCCGATGGAGAACGTGGAGAAGGGGATTCATGCGGCCTTTGAATCGGCGGGCATTACCCCTGAATGTGGGCTTTCGGCGGCAGAGGCCATTATGACCAGCGACACGGCGGTGAAGGAGATCGCCATCGAGTTTACCCTGGGAGAGAAAACGGTCCGCATCGGCGGTATGTGCAAAGGTGCCGGGATGATCCATCCGGGCATGAGCGCCACGGGTAAGCGCCCGGCGGCTAAATCGCGCGCACTCCATGCCACGATGCTCGGCTTCATTACGACTGATGCCTCCATTACTCCGGGGCTTTTACAGATCGCTTTGGAAGAGGCCGTTGCCACCAGCTTCAACCGGATTTCGGTCGATGGCGATATGAGCACCAATGATACGGTGCTGGCCTTCGCCAACGGGATGGCCGGCAATGCCTGTATTGATTCAGATCAAACGGAGGAGTTTCGGATTTTCTCAAAAGCTCTTTCACAGCTCTGCCTGAGTCTGGCCCATAAAATGGTGCGTGACGGCGAGGGTGTCTCCCGGTTTATCACGATCAAGCTCGATGGAGCCGAAACCATGGAGGATGCCGACGCGGCGGTGAGAGCCGTGGCAAACAGCCTTCTGGTCAAAACCAGTTGGTGCGGAGGCGACCCGAATTGGGGCCGGATTCTGGATGCGCTGGGCTATTCATCGGCCTATGTGAACGAGAATAAAGTGGACCTGGCTTACAGCCTGCCCGGAGATTCCAAAATCATTTACGTCCTGAAAGGTGGGCAGCCGGTAGATGTCCCTCTGAGCGTACTCCAGGCGATTACGAAGCAGAAGGAGTTCGACCTGCATATCCAGCTCAATGTCGGTAAAGTGAGTACCCGCTTCTATACGTGCGATCTGACCGAAGAATATGTGGATTTCAATAAGGGAGAGTAACCTCCAAATCGCAAACTAGAGCATCATGACGACAACTCAACTGATTATCCGGGCCGATTTTCTCTTGGAGGCCTTGCCTTATATTCAGAAATATCGGGGAGAGACCTTTGTGGTGAAGTATGGCGGCAGCTTTATGGATTCTCAGGATCCGGAAGAGCGCGACAGCGTCGCCCGGGATATCACGTTCCTGGAAGCCGTCGGGATTAACCCGGTCGTGGTCCATGGCGGAGGCAAGGCCATCACGCGGGCCCTGAAGGAATCGGGCATCGAGACGAAGTTTATCAAGGGGATACGCCAGACCGATAAGCAGACGATGAACGTGGTGGAGCGTGTGCTTTCCTATGAGATCAACCCGAGAGTCGTGGAGGCGATCGGCCGCTTTGGAGGCAAGGCCAAAGGTTTCCCGGGGAGTAAAATGCTCAAGTGCCGCAAGAAACTGGTTCCCGTTGAAGGAGGAGAGCCGATAGATGCCGGTTTTGTGGGGGATGTGACCGGAGTGGATACGACGCAGATTCTCGAGTGCATCGCCAATAATATCACGCCGGTTCTGAGTCCGACCGCCTGCGATGAAGAAGGCAATTTCTATAACTGCAATGCGGATATCGCTGCGGCCCAGGTGGCCATAGCGCTCAAGGCGAGGCGGCTGGTTTTTATGAGTGACGTGCCCGGGCTCATGCGTGACTTGAACGACATGACCTCTCTCATACCGCGGGTTCATGTCGCCGAGGTCGAGGAACTCAAGCGCAAAGGGATTATTGACGCGGGAATGATTCCCAAAATGGATAGCGCCGTTGAGGCTATTCGGGCGGGAGTGGAGAAGGTTTCGCTGGTGGATGGAAGAATGCCGCACAGCGTCATGCTGGAGATTTTTACCCATGCAGGCGTGGGGACCGAGCTGGCGGTCTAGAATTCCCAGTCACAAATAATTTGATGAATACTAAAGCCGATAATATCAAACAGACATTCAGCCAGTATGTGGTGCCGAGTTACGGGCGCTTTGACCTGGTGGTGAAGTATGGGCAGGGTCCCTATCTCTGGGATACTGAAGGCAAGCGCTATCTGGACCTGGGCGCCGGGATCGCCGTATGCGCTCTGGGCCATGCGCATCCGCAAATCGTGGAGGCTCTCCGCCAGCAGGCTCAGAGGATGATCCATATTTCCAATCTCTATTACCATGAAGGGCAGGGGCTCCTGGCTAAGGAAATCGTGAGCCGGATCGGTCCCGGAAAATGCTTCTTCTCCAATAGCGGTGCCGAGGCCAATGAAGGCCTATACAAGCTGGCCCGCAGATTCGGGCATGACTCAGGCCGTTACGAGATCATCACGGCTTTGAATTCTTTTCACGGCAGGACTCTGGCTGGCATCGCGGCCACGGGTCAGGAGAAGGTGAAGAAAGGCTTTGACCCTCTGGTGGAGGGTTTCAATAACTATATTCCTTTTAATGATCTTGCGGCAGCCGAGGCGGCAATCAGTCCCCGGACAGCCGCGATTCTGATTGAGGGCGTGCAGGGTGAGGGCGGAATTCAGCCGGCCACCCCTGAATACCTTCTCGGGCTGCGCAAGCTCTGCAACGAGCGCAACCTGCTCCTCATGATGGATGAGGTTCAGTGCGGATACTATCGCACCGGCAGTTTTTGCAGCTTTCAGGAGATATTGAAAGATGTGGCCGGAGCTTCAGATTTCCTGCCCGATGCGGTCAGTATGGCCAAAGGTATTGCCGGCGGCTTCCCCCTGGGCGGCTTCTGGGTGCGTGAGCCCTACTCGGATATTCTTGGCCCCGGCAGCCATGCGACAACCTACGGAGGAGGCCCTCTGGCGTGCGCGGTGGCATTAAAAGTGCTGGAGATAATAAAGAGTGAATCTTTGGCGGAAAATGTGAAGAAGATGAGTCGGCTTTTTAAAGAAGGTCTCACTGCCTTGTGCGGTCGCTATCCCCGTGTGCTCAAAGGTGTGCGCGGTATGGGACTGATGCTGGGCATTTCGCTTAATACGGAGTCGGGTGCTTTGTCGGGCAACGGTTCTCCGGCTTCCATTGTATTCACCAATGCGCTCAAAGAAGAAGGGGTGTTGAGCGTTCCTGCAGGCGTCTCTATTGTTCGCCTTTTACCACCCCTCAATATTACAAAAGAACAGGTTGAGGAAGGCCTCTGCCTCATTGAAAAAGCAGCAGCCCGCTCTAGTGGCTAAAAAAGTTACACGATGAAACATCTACTCAGTATAGAAAAGATCTCGTTTCGCGACATTAAGCAGATACTGGAAAACACCGTAATGTTCAAGCGCGAGCGCGGCTCACAAACTCTCCTGCCTCTGAAGGGGCAGACTTGGGCAATGATTTTTGCCAAGTCCTCCACCCGTACCCGCGTCTCTTTTGAGGTGGGTATTCATGAGCTGGGAGGCAAGGCCCTTTTCCTTAATACCGACGATATTCAGTTGGGCCGCGGTGAACTGGTGAAAGATACCGCCCGGGTTCTGGGCCGCATGACGCATGGCTGCATCATACGCACTTATGCCCAGCAGGATGTGGAGGATTTTGCGCACTATTCGCAGATTCCCACGGTCAACGCCCTGACGGATCAGGAGCATCCCTGCCAGATTCTGACGGACCTTTTCACGATGGAGGAAAGGTTCGGCACGGTTCGCGGCAAGGTCGTCGCTTTTGTGGGTGACGGTGCCAGCAATATCTCCAATTCGTGGGCTTTTGCGGCCGGTAAAATGGATTTTGAGCTGCGTGTGGCCGCTCCGGTAGAATTTCAGCTTTCCGATGAGGTCATGGAAAAAGCAAAGGGAAAAATCGTCCGCACGACCGATCCTCTCGAGGCGGCCGAGGGAGCCGATGTCCTCTATACCGATACATGGGTTTCGATGGGTAAGGAAGAGGAGGAAGCCCGGAGGTTGAGTCTTCTCGATGGCTATCAGATTAACCGCAAACTATTGGAAAAGGCCAAAAAAGAAGCGATTGTTCTTCATTGTCTGCCTGCCTATCGGGGTAAGGAAATTTCTGAAGAGGTATTTGAGCAGTTCTCCACCGTTATTTTTGACCAGGCCGAAAATCGCCTTCATACTCAAAAATCGATTCTAGATTGGATGAGTGATTAAACCACTCCTTCTTTAACCTGTTCTTCTTTTAAGAAAGGGCAGAGGACATTCATTGTCCTCTGCCCTTTTACGTTTCTGTATTAGCCCGGTAATATATAAAACGCTGAAACGAGAAAACAAAAAAGCGTGGGCTAACCCACGCTTTCTGAAAATTTATGATTACAAATTAGTTCCGTTTGAAACGGCGCAAACCTGCATAGCCACCGAGTGCGGCCAGACCCATGAGGGCCAACTGCATCGTGCTGGCTTCGGGTACGGTCGTCACAGTTCCCTCTACCGTGAAGGAGAAGGGCTTGTAATTCTCCGGATCACCATAGGTGCCCAAACCAAGTGTGCTGGGCCAATTATCAAAGTTGGCATCCGTTCCGATCCAGTAGTCCTTATTAATGTCCAGGCCCGGAGCGATCGAATTGTAACCGCTGGCCAGCTGAGACAAAGGCATAGTGATTCCATCAGCAGAGCTGACGATCACGGAAACACCCGCCCAGTTCCTGTCGTGATAAGCGACCGGACTATCAAAGGTTCTGAAATCAGTAGTGGATACTTTACCGGCATGGCCTTCTACATAAGTATCAAATCCAAACTCTGTTCCTGCCAATCTGTAACCGGGACCCCAGTAACTGCGGCCATCGATTGAATAGATTTTATCATTGGCATACATGGCGAAATCAGCGGTGCTGCCGGCGGTATCCGACAATACAAACGATAAGTTGCCAGCTCCAGTGAAATTAAACAGGTTATAGAAGTCTGAACCCCTGAGACTATCCTGAGTCAGGATGGTCATGCCAACTACCTGGGATTCGATGACCCTCGTTTCAGAGGTATCAAACGTACTCAGGCTGTCAAACAGCACATCCGCCTGAGCGATACTAGCAGCCGCCAAGACAGAAGCAACCGTTACAGTTTTAATCATGTTCATAACTTAATCTTTCTCAACATCAACACGGCCAACTTTTTGAATAACAAAAAACCAGCCCGATATCATAACATTCGAAGAGCTGACTTCGACGTTAATAAACGTCTCCGCAAGACATCTTCCCGACACCGTCGACACTATCGCAGGAAAAGAAGGATAAAGCAAGGGGTTTTTGGAATTTTTTTCATTCTTTTTTCGATTTCTTGGGAGCGGAAGCGTGAAAAAAAGGGGTTTATACTGAGTAACCATCTCTAAATAAGGGTATTATTCATACTAAAACCGGTAGGACAAACGGAATGAATTTACTCAAAAAAATTATCGCAGTGTTGACAAAACGTCCTTTTTTGAGAATCCTAATGGCATGGCTAAATCGGCATTGGGCAGAGGTTTTGGAGCTTTGATGGGTGGCGGTAAATCCCGGGAAGCGGCGAGTAGCGTCAAGACTACGGGCGCCGGTAAAACGGCATCTACGGAGACTCCTGAAAAAAAGAGTTCTTCTCAAACCACTCAGGAGTTCGCTGCGGAGGAGTCACGCGTCCTGATGATTCCCGTGAGCCGGGTCTACTCCAATGCTCGGCTCCAACCGAGAAAATTTTTTGAAACCTCCTCTTTGGATGAGCTGGCTCAATCAATCCGTGAGCAGGGGATTCTGCAACCTTTGATTGTCCGCCAGGTAGGTGAGGGCTATGAGTTGATTGCAGGTGAGCGCCGTCTGCGCGCTGGCAAGCTGGCCGGACTCAAAGAGGTGCCTGCGGTCATCCGTAAGGCTGATGACCGCACTGTGCTGGAGCTCATGCTGGTGGAGAACCTCCAGCGTGAAGATCTGAATCCCATTGATGAGGCTCGGGGCTTTGAACAGCTGATTCAGGAATTCGAATTGACTCAGGAATCTGCGGCCAGCCGGGTGGGGAAGGGCCGCGTCGTTGTGGCGAATGCTTTGCGTTTACTCAAGCTGCCTCAATCGGTACAACTCATGGTGGCGGATGGACGCCTGAGTGTGGGGCATGCCAAGGCGATTCTGTCGCTGGAGCTTTTTGAGGATATGCAGATACTGGCCGAACGGGTGATCGCCGGCAAGCTCAGCGTTCGCGAAACCGAAGCCCTGGTGGCTCGTAAACTGAGCAAGGATGATCCGGCCAAGAAAAAACAGGCGCTGCCGTTAAACGTCCATCTGAAAAAAATTGAGGAGAAGCTCAGAGAGGCTTTTGGAACGCAGGTAAAGGTTAAATCCAGCGACGGCGGCAAAGGGAGCCTGGAAATCCAGTTCTACAGCAAGGAAGATCTGAACCGCCTTTTGGATTTATTTTCCGTTCAGATAGATTGAGGTTTGAGGCTCTTGCGTTAGAGCGTGTCCGGGAGAGTTGTCACCACCGATAATTGCCCGGGCAGTCAATTCAGGAATCAGGAATCCCGCTTTTTAACTGCCGTAGCCAGCAGTGTCTGGAAGTAGGGTGGGTTTTCTTCTCGGGAGGCGATTGAGATATCGATATTTTCAAAACCTGCCTGTTCCAGGAGCAGGTGAATTTCCCCCTCTGAGAAACCGAGCCTTGTGTCTCCGTAAAGTTCATGAGCCTCGGAAAAGTGATGCTTCAAAAGATCCAGTATAAATATTTTCCCTCCGGGAACCAGGATTCGGATGGCGGCTGAAATAGCCAGCTCCGGTTGCTCCAGATGGTGAAGGACTTGGCTTAGAATGGCGACGTCCACACTGGCTGGGTCGATAGGCGGCTCCTGTATATCTCCCAGGCGAAATTCGATATTTTTAATCTTCGCTTTTTTGGCCTGGTTTTCCCCGAAGCGGATGATTTCGGGCGAGCTGTCGACGGCGATAACCTGTTTTGCGCTTTGGGCGAAAAGCTCGCTCATGAGACCCTCTCCGGAACCCAGATCGGCAATCACCAGAGGAGGAAGCATTTTGAGAAGCAGCTGACCGAAAGCCTGCCAGGAGCGGCCCGGACCATACTTGAGGTCAAAGCGTCCGGCAACCTGATTGAAGAATAGCCGGGAGCGCTCCTTGCGCAGTGCGAGTACACGTTTGAGATTCGCCTGATCGCTTGAATAATCCGGAAGCTGCCGGGCCCCTTCTAAAGCGGACCGGATGAGACCCGAATGGGAAAGCTCTTCCAGAGGAGAAAGTCTGTAGAAAATGCTTCTTCCCTTGCGGTGTGAATAAACGAGCTCACTTTCCTGCAAGACTCCCAGATGGGTAGAGATTCTCGATTGGCCCATCCGGGTGATGGCCTGAAGCTCCCGAACCGAAAGCACTTCTTTTTCTAGAAGACAGAGAATCCGCAGACGGGTGGGGTCTGCCAGGGTTCTGAGATATTTTAAAACTTCAGCCATAGATCTTCGGACTTTGACGTGAGAAATAAAAAAACGACCTGCGTGCAGGTCGTTTGTAAATTATTTATTCAACTTCCAATTAGGGTTGGTCGTATGCCGGCAAACGACGGTCATCGCTGGTTCCGGGATCCAAAGCCAACGGGCTGTACATCGTTGCATAACCGGCGTCATTGCCGTAAGCATCTTTACCCGGGAAAATGGGCAACTTGGGAGCAGCTGCTGCGAGCACCTGTTCGGCATACTGAGGAGCAGCCACAGAAACTTCGCGAGAAATGCTCTCGACATAGGCAGGAGCGGCCTGCATCGCGGCCTTGGCGATCTTCACAGCCTGTTTCTTGGAGAGGCTTGCAGCGGTGGAAGCAGCCAAGGGGGCCATGTCAGGATTTTCCTTTGAGATGGCTACCACGGTCTGCACGAGTGCGCCCGCCTTGTGTGATTTGGTTGCGCGAACCACTTGAATCACGACATCTTTCCGATCAGCTGTGGTTGCCTTGGTGACCAATTCACTGGCAACTGTGCCTACCTTCGCAAGCTTGGCACTGCTGACGGTGTTCTCAATCGCACTCAACTGCTCGGTTGTGAGCGCGTTTGCAGAGACCGAAGCCGCAATCAGAACCGCGGCTATAAGCATCATCATCTTTTTCATAAACAAAACTTTCATTCTAACTCATCAATAACCCATCGGGACGGGAGACAAGTAACCCACATGAATCCACACGGGGATCCTCCCAACCCCAACACCACAGGAATTCTAGCACAAGATGTATTCCTGTAAAGCCCTAAAGCCGAAAAAAATCTGATTATTTATCGTGGAAAAGCACATGAAAAAAGGGATTGTTTTTATAACCTGTTCTAATTCAAGGTGAAATGAAAGGAATGCCAATATCAAAAAATACCAAATAAAATGGAAATAATTTTGGAAAACAGCCGTGGAGAGCCCTTGGAAATTAGAAAAGTTTTTCCGAAGGCAGCATTTTAAAGCGGAGGCCCGCTTTGTCTTTCTCCGAGAGAAGAGGAGAGTCTACTTTCCATTCAACCCCGATATCCGGATCATTCCAGAGTAGCGTGACTTCTCCTTTGGGTTGATAGAGCTCGGTGCATTTGTAGTGAAACAGAGCGCTCGGGCTCAAGACTGCAAAGCCGTGAGCAAAGCCCGGCGGGACAAAAAGCTGGCGTTTACTTTCTCCATCCAGTTCCAGGGAAAACCATTTGCCGAACGTGCTCTGGTTTCGCCTTAAATCCACGACCACATCCTGCACGCATCCCTCCAGTACCGAGATGAGCTTACCTTGCGGGGGGATTTGATAGTGGAGTCCGCGCAGAGTTCCCTGCTGGCTCAAAGAGAGATTATCCTGCACGAAGTCGAAAGGGATGCCGGCCTGACGGTAGCGCTCCCGGTTCCAGGTTTCGACGAAATATCCGCGTTTATCTCCAAAGGCTTTGGGTTCGATAATGAGGAGACCTTCAAATTCGGTTTCAATTACATTCATTGCGATTTATTCAACTTTCAATTTCTGTTTTTCGGAGATCAGCACCAGCGCTTCACCGCAGAGGGGATCCTCCCGGAGCTGTTTCAAGGCTTTCTGTCTGAGAGCATCTATTTCAGATTGAGGTTGAGCGGGGAGAGACTGCGGCAATTGACCCGCAAAGGAAGTAAAGAGAACGAACTTAACCCCAATCTCGGCCAGTGCCACGGTTCTGCGAAGAGAGCCCGGTGAGTAGAGCTGCCGATGTTGGCTGATAGAGAGAGGCATCCAGCGGGCTCCGTAGAGTTCGTTACCCAGAGAGTGAGAATTCCAGGCGATGATGACGAGCCTGCCGGTGGGTTTGAGAATTCTCCAGGCGTTTCTGAGCAGCGCGATGGGATCTGCGCTTTGCTCCAGGGCCCAGCGTATCACCACGGCGTCGAAGCTTTCCGGTGAATAGGAGTTCCAATCGGGCTCTCCCGATTTCAGCTTCAATCCCTTATCCTGCCACTGCTGAGGTGCCTTGGGGGAGAGGTGCCACGACTCCGCTTTCCATCCCATGCCGGTTACTTTCATGATCCGGGAAGGGTCGCCTGCTCCCAGTTCCAATAGGGTGCCCGGCGTCTCGGGAAGATAAAGCCTATCCCAGAGTTCACGATCTTTCGAATCTGATTGAGAGGCGCTGTCGAAGGTCTCCCGGAGTTTTTCCCAGAGAGAAGCCGGAGCAGGTGCCGGCGCCATATCGGTGAAGAGGGGAGATTCAGAGTTTGTATCGGCCGGGGAGGGTTCTCTTTGGATATGACCGCAGAGCTTACGTGAACATCTTTGCCATGAGAGCGACTCTTCCGAATGGAAAGGCTGAAAGGCATATCCGCAAACAGAGCATTTATGGACGGGAGCGTTATCTTTTTTCACGTTGCCTGTAAGCTTCGGCCAGAAGTGTGATAGGGTGAGCGACCCGGATGGAGAGTTTTCGCTCTTTCATGCCGTTGATCAACTGGAGCATGCAGCCTGAATTACCGTTGGCGACGATTTCCGCACCGGTCTTGAGAATATTGGCGATCTTCCTATCCAGTAATTTATTGGCCATCACCGGCTGGGTGATATTGTAAATGCCTGCGCTGCCGCAGCACCAGTCGCTTTCGGGCAGCTCGATCAATTCCAGGTTCGGTATGGAATGCAGGATGGAGCGGGGCTGCCGGGTCACTTTTTGTCCATGGGCCAGGTGGCAGCTTTCATGGTAGGTGACTTTGATTTTCTGGGCATGAGGGTTCGCGGCGGGCGGTTCAAAACCGATTTCTTCCAGCCATTCATGGATATCTTTCACTTTGGAATCCCAGAGTTTGGCTCTGGGGCCCCAGACCGGGTCATCTTTGAGAAAGGCCTGGTAGTGCTTCATGTGTGAGCCGCAGCCGCCGGCGTTACTGATAATGGCGTCAAATTTTTCGGGGGGGAATTGCTCAAGCTGTTTTATGGCCAGCTGACGTGCAAGCTCAGTTTCACCATTGTGGGCGTGGAGAGAGCCGCAGCAGTATTGGTGCTTGGGCGAATAGACTTCGCATCCGTTCCAGGAGAGAACTTCCACGCAATCGCGGTTGATCTGGCTGAAGATGAGGTCCTGAGCGCAACCGGTCAGGAAAGCAACCCGATAGCGGGCACTCCTGCCTTCTTTGGAAGGAGTGGTCGTGCGAATCATCCCGGAAGAGAATTTTTTGGGGATCGTCGGGGTCATCGCTTCCAGCTCCTGGAGGCGTTTGGGCATGAGCTTCATGACGCCACTGGAGCGAATCAGCCATTGAATGCCGAGCCTCTGATATAAGCGTATGAACCAGCCCAGGAAAAGGAGGCGCCTCAGGTCCATGAAAAGCCAATGGACGGTAGTTTTGCGGATGATGTTGCGTAGGGGATTATTGAGCAGGCCTGATTTCTCGGTCTCAGCGCGGGCATGTTCAAAAATTGTCGCATAATCCACACCTGCGGGGCAGGCACTCGTGCAGGCGAGGCATCCGAGGCAGAAATAGATTTCCTCTGCGAAAGCTTTGGTCATCGGAGTTTTCCCGTCGGCAATGGCGCGGGCCAGTGCCACACGTCCCCGCGGGCTATGCCGCTCGCGCTTAGTTTCCGAAAAGGTGGGGCAAACCGAAAGGCACAGTCCACAATGCATACATTGTTGGAGAGTTGCATACTCCAAACCGGCCCAGCGAGGTTTATTGCTTAATGCTTCTGCCATAGAATGCAATTTACATTTGCGCCAGCCAGCCTAGCGATTCAAAAGCCAGAAGAGAAGTCAATTCTGGTTGTGGCGCGGGATATAAAACAAAAAACCGGAGCAAAGCCCCGGTTCTTGCGGCCTCTTTAGAAGGCCAAATACAAACTAAAAATTAGTAGTTTCCGCTGTAGCGATCGCTACGGTCACCGCGACCACCGCCGCTGCGACCACCGCGCTGAGGACGATCACCACGTGGAGGGCGCGGTGCGCCTTCCTCGCGAGGACGAGCTTCACTTACCACCACACGGCGTCCGCCGACTTCCTGTCCGTTTAAGGTAGAAATAGCGGTACGAGCTTCCTCGTCATTATCCATCTCTACGAAACCGAACCCTTTGGAACGGCCGGTGTGACGATCTGTAATAACAGCAGCTGAGGTTACGGAACCGAACTGCTGAAATGCTTCCTGCAGATCATCTTCGGTAGTGTTGAAGGCAATATTGCCTACATATATCTTCATTTAATAGAACTAAACTTCGCACTGGAAACGTAAACTATCGAAAGCAAACCTCCATTGCGAACTACCAAGCATGCCCCGATCATAACAAAAGATAGAAGTGCTTCGGGCACTTGCCATCTGGCAAGAGAATGGCAGGAATGAAAAAAATGTCAAGCCCTGCGACAAAATAATTTTCTTTTTTTTTCCCCTCTTTCAATGGGGGGCCTTTTGAACGGTTATTGGGCCGTTTGTACACCACCCAGGAACATGTCTGCAATCATCTCTGCACGCTTGCGAGATATGGGCGGTTCTTTCCTGACTAACTGCTTGTTAGTGATGTGGGTAATAGTTCCCAGAAGCGTCTCCGCAATATCGTGAGCATCAAACTTGCTCTTGAAATTGCCGGACTGAATCTCCCTGGCAAAGTATTCTTCCAGTATCAGAGGCAGCTTTAGAGCTTCCTGCAGGCATTTATCCCTGTAGGGAATTTCTTTTTCCGCAGCAGAGAAAGAGTACTGGATCAGCCGAACGAGCGAGCCTCTTTCCTGTGCCTGCCTGGAAGAGGTCAGGATAAGGTTCATCAGGACGTCTCGCACAGAGCCGCCGGTGGAAACCGTCTGTTTAAACAGAAGGTGGAAGTCCCTCAGTGCCTCCTCGATCAATGCCGAGAACAAGTCCGCCTTACTATCAAAATAGTAGTAAAGGGTTGGCTTGGTGAAGTCAGCCTCATCCACAATATCCTGAATGGAAGTTGCGGAGTAGCCTGTGTTGGAAAAGTGCTTGAGAGCAGCCTGCAACAGTGTTGCTTTGGTCCTGACACTTTTCTTCATCTTGGGTCCCGTCTCTTTTTGGGTGACCTTCTTTTGTTTAGCGCTCTTTGTCATAGCACAACTATTCTCCTCCTGTTTTGGGCCGCTTTCCGTCAGCGGAAGAAACCTCAAACAGATTCATTAATGCCAGTATGGCAAAAATAAAAACCTAAAGCAAACCTTTTTTATTGTCAATTCAAGTTTTAAACCGGGTGTAAATATGCGGCTTTTTTTGACAACACGCCCGAAGTTGATCGCAGGGGTAAATCCTGCTTTTATTCGTAATCTACAACGATATTGTATTTTTCAAGAGTCCCGCCTTCTCTATAACGGAGAGTAGCGAGATTGATATTATAGGTGACCAGGGCACGAATTTCGGCCAGGCGGTTTTGAAAAACTGTGGTCTGAAGCTGGAGAACTTCAAAAGAGGTTGCCTTGCCGTGGTCGAGGCGGATTTTACCAGCTTCCCAAGCCTGTTCGGCATACTTGCGGGCATCCCGGGTGGAGACGATCGCTTCCAGACTGCTGTTGACGCTGTTAATGGCGTTGTCGATTTCGACCATGACATTCTGCTCTTTTTGCTTAAGAGAGAGAATGCTCTGTTCCCGTTCAGCTTTACGGGTTTTATAGGTATTGCGAGCCGAGATATTGCCCAGGGGCATCGAGAGCTGACCTCCAACGGTGTATCTCGGGTAGGTTCCCTGAGCCGTCTGGGTCAGAGAACGGGCACCGTTATTGAGGCTTGCGCCCGAGTGGCCATAGGAGCCGAGCAGGTCCAACTGCGGGAAAAGCTGATTATAGCTGTATTTGACGTAGATATCCCTGTTTTCCAGGTCTTTTTTCATCTGGAGCAGGTCTGGGCGCATCGTCATTCCCTTGAACCAACTCTCGGCGCGGCTGGGCAGAGTCGGGGTGGAGATGAGCTCGTCGGTGAGTTCGAAATCCGTATCCTGCCAGAGGGTAAAGTTATCGCTTAAGAGCGAGCGCAGCGTGTTGGCGGCCGTCATGTAGGCCTGGCGAATGGCGATCAGGGAGGATTTTGCTGAAGAGACGCGCGACTCGGCATCCTTCGTATCCAGATCAATCAGGCTTCCCAGTTCCACTTTCTTGCGGGTTTCTTCCAGAAACTCCTCTGCCTGGGAGAGGTTTTGTTCTGCTGCGATAATATCTTCCCGGGCCCCGATCAGGGAGTAGTAGGCATTCTCAATGCTGTAAATCGTGGTCATCAGGCTGTACTCATAGGTCAGCTGAGAGACTTCCATGTTCTTTTTGGCGACTTTAATGCCCATGCGGGTTCCGTCGATCCAGAAGTTCTTCAGAAGCGGTTGGCGCAGATTGATGGCTCCGTTGGCGTTGAACTGATCGTTGTTGCCCATGTTGTACATGCCCGACGAAAATCCGCTGCGATTGTAGTTGCCCGACAAACTGACCGTACCGCCGGAGGGAGAAAGCATGGAAAGAGAGCTCGATAAAGTGTCGCTGTAGATATCCCGGTCCAGGTTGATGATGGTCGTGCCCGGGTCAAGCGAGCTCGGATTTTTGGAGAACCCGTAGGTATAGGAGGTGTTGAGAACCGGGTCATAGCCCGCATAGGCCATGGAGTAGTTGTACTCGGAAATCTGTGGGGCAAACCTGTTGATTTTGATATCCAGATTGTGCTCGAGACCGATCTGGACGCAGTCGGCCAGGCTCAGCGCCTTGAGGTTGCTCTCTATCTGGGTTTCCAGAGCTGGCTCAGGAGAAGAAGGAAGAGCGGACTCTTCCTGAGCAAAAACGAACATTTGAGCAGACACTGAAAGAACTGCCACTGATACTAAAATTCTATTCATATACCTTCAGAAACCATTGGCATTTTGGTTTGAGTTTTCGCACAAACAGCTAAACGCTCCACGCTCTGGAATGCCTGCCAAAGCCCGAGCAAATATAATAGACCCGCTAACCTGTCGTTTCGCGCATTGTCCGAGTGAGATACCACCCATTTAGAGTGGATCAACATCCGTAGCGCACAGAGATTACTCCCAATCCGTAGGGATTTCAACACCGATAGCAGAGAGAAGTTTCAAATTTTTGTCTTACTCGGAAGACTTTTCAAAAATGAGAATCTGTTCTGCACCAATGAAAACCGTCCTGAGTTTGCTGGCGGAGTTGTTTTTCCCGGGGTTGATTTCCAGGGCGCGGATGAATTGGTCGCCCAGAAAACCGGTTTTCAAAAGCGTTTCCTGCTGGGCCCCCAGGTAAAAGGTCTCCAGGATGGTTGCCGGGAAGCTGTTTTCTGCCGCCCCATGCGAAAAAGAGACAGACTCGGGACGAAAACCGATCCGCACCTCTGTCCCCTTACTCCAGGGCCGAGGGCTGGCGACCTCCCAGAGAAACTCGCCGCTGCGAACGCAGACACGCCGTCCGTTGCCGGGCTCTTCCACGACCGCATTGATCCAATTAATCTCGCCCATGAAATCCGCCGCAAAGGGACTGTTCGGTTTGCAGTACAGCTCGGAGGGTGTGCCGATTTGTTCGACTTTGCCCTGATTCAGGATTGCGATGTGATCTGCCATGCTCAGCGCCTCGGATTGATCATGGGTGACGTAAAAAGTAGTGATTCGTGTTTGGGCGTGAATCCGGCGGATTTCGTTGCGCATGGAGAGGCGCAGCCGGGCATCGAGGTTGGAGAGCGGCTCATCCAGGAGGAGAACATCGGGACGAATGACAATCGCCCGGGCCAGTGCCACCCGCTGCTGCTGACCGCCGGAGAGCTGGTTGACGGGCCGGCTTGCATACTCGCTCATTTTGACAATCTGCAACGCCTCGCGGACTCTTGCCTCTTTCTCCTCAGCCTTGATTTTCCGTACGTCCAACCCGTAAGCGACGTTGCCTTCCACGGTCATATGCGGCCAGAGGGCGTAGTTCTGGAAGACCATGCCGCAGTTTCTGCGCTCGGGTGCCACGGCGTTCATCGGGTGATCGCCAAAAAAGATTTGCCCTGCATCGGGTTGATAAAAACCGGCCAGGAGTCTCAGAAGCGTCGTCTTGCCGCAGCCGCTGGGGCCCAGGAGAAAAAAAAGCTCCCCATCTGCAACTTCCAGCGAGACGTTATCGACCGCCGCGGTTTTGCCGAAAAATTTACTTACTTGATTGAGTCGAACCCTCATATATGCATTTGTGACTTATGGGTTAAACTTGCCTGAGTCCCATTGAAACTGAGAGGCCGGAGCGAGCAAATCCGCCGTAACTCTGTCCAGCTGAAACCATCTTCGTAGGGCATTGCGTGGCAATCAACTCACTTTCGGGGGAGATCATACATGAAAGGGAAGATTTCACAAAACAAAACATGGCTTATTTTTCTGGAAACTTTTTCCTCTGCGCGGTTTCTAACTCCTGGAAGGGATACCGCGAGGGATACCCGGCGTTATAAAGAACAATATGGAAACAAATATCAAAAATGGGACAGCGAACAATAATAATGGTTCCAACAAGCTTTGCCGCTGTCTTCACTCGTACCTGGCTATGTTTTTTCTGCCCGTGGTGATTCTCTTTGCCATTACGGGGGCACTTTATGTGTTTGGAATCACAGGGGATTTGAATACCAAAGCCTACGAGATCAAGCTCGATAAACCGTTGCCTCGGCCTCTGGCTCAGAACATCGAAGCCCAGGAGGAGGTCATGGTGAAATTCGCAAAAGAAACCGGGATAGAGGTTCCCGAGGGTAAGGCGAAAAAAGGCAAAATGGGTGTCACTCTGGGCAGCGCGACCGGCTACCATTTGGTTTTAATCCCGGATGCTGGCAAGGATACGGCAACTCTCCAAGTGAATAATCCGGACCTGTACTTCAAAACGGTGATGCTGCACAAGGCCAAGTGCGGCGTGGCGTTCAAGGTTCTTGGCGTCGGCTTGGGAGTCGTGCTGATCGTGCTCTATATCACGGGGCTCTGCCTCATCCTGGGGAAACGGGGTCTTCGCTGTAAATTGATTATGACCTGTCTGGCCGGTTTTATCGTCATGGTTGTTGCCGGGTATTTCAGCCTGTAAAGGGCCAAACCGATTCCGATTTTCGCAGAATTACAAAACCACACCCGCTCATTGAGCGGGTGTGGTTTTGGCTTATTTGGCTTAATGCGTATTGCGAAAACTTACTCTCTTCCGGCGGCGTGCAGGAAGGGGAGCAAATTCTTCGTCAGCTTTTCGAAAGCTTCCAGAGTCACCTGCTGAGCGCCATCAGACCAGGCACGAGTCGGATCCGGATGTACCTCGATGAGGAGTCCATCGGCTCCCATGGCGACTGCACCGAAACAAAGAGTCTCGACCAGGTTGGCGTTACCGCATCCCTGAGAGGGATCAATTACGATCGGGCAATGAGTCTCCTGCCGGAGGATCGGGATCGTCATCAGGTCCAGGGTGTTGCGGGTGTAGTTTTCAAAGGTGCGGATGCCGCGTTCGCAGAAAATGAGGTTCGGGTTGCCGCTGGAGAGGATATATTCTCCGGCCAGGAGCCACTCTTCGATCAGCATGGAGGGGCCGCGCTTGAGCAGAATCGGTTTACCGGTATGGGCCGCGGCGATCAGGAGCTGGAAGTTCTGAGCGTTGCGGGCGCCAATCTGGATAATATCGGCATACTCGGCGACCATTTCGGCATGTTCTTCGGAGAGACACTCGGTCACGATGGCCAGCCCAGTGGCTTCACGCGCCTTGGCCAGGAGCTTCAAACCCTTTTCTCCCAGGCCTTGAAATTCGTAAGGAGAGGTGCGCGGTTTAAAGGCGCCGCCCCGCAAGATGTTGGCGCCGCAGGATTTGACCTTCTCAGCGACCGTCATCAGTTGCTTTTCATTTTCGACAGAGCAGGGTCCGGCCATCAACTGCACCTTCCGCCCGCCGATCTGGACACGGTCATTGATTCTGACGGTGGATTTTTCTTTTTGGCCTTCTTTGCTGACGAGTTTATAGCGTTTCTGGATGCGTGTGACGCTTTCCACCTGACTCCAGGAAGCCAGTGTTTCCAGACTCTGGTGTGCCTGAGCATCACCGATGGCGCCGATGACGACTCGGCTGACGCCCCGCATCACATGGGGTGTATAACCGCGAGCTTCAATTTCGTGCAGGACTCGAGTTTCTTCTGCTTCGGTAATACCGGGTTTCAGAACGATGATCATAATATTTATCTCTTGGACGGCTCTGACAGGCCGCTCAGTCGCTCCGCTATTATATACTCGCGCCGCTTGCCATGGAAATAAAAATCGGGCACAATAGCGGACCTTATGTATAAGGTTGGCATTGGTTACGATGTTCACCAACTGGTGGAAGGCGGAAAGCTCTTTCTGGGCGGTGTTGAAATCGCCCACACTCATGGGCTGGAGGGGCACTCTGACGCGGATGTTCTCATTCACGCGATCAGCGATGCTTTGCTGGGCGCGATGGGAGAGGACGATATCGGACATTTTTTCCCGAATACGGATTCGCGCTGGAAGGGAGTCCGCAGCACCGTGTTTCTGAAGGAAATCTCCCGGTTGCTCGCTTTGCGCGGGGGCCGGATCGTGAATGTGGATAGCAGTCTGATCGCCGAAGCTCCCAAGATCGCCCCCCATATCAAGGAGATGAAATACCAGATAGCCTCCGCGCTCAATATCAATTCCCAGTCGGTGGGTATCAAGGCCACGACCAACGAGACGATGGGTTTTGTGGGGCGCAAGGAGGGCATCGCCGCCATGGCGATTGCCTCCATCACTTTCCCGGATGCACCTTCTTATGGCCAAAGCTGAAATAGGTTGGAAAAAACGCGATGAGGAGGGCCAAAAGGTCCAGGTCTATGCCCAGCATGTGGGGGACCGCTGGCTCTTTTACTGGAGGCCCGGACGTTTTGATCAATGGGAGGTGCTTGAGAAGCCGCCTCTGGAGGATTGGCTGGAGCTCCTGAACGGCATCGAAAGAGCTGCCAACCGCCGCCGTTTCCCCATAAAAGAGGCCGAGCGCGTCCGCAGACATATCCTGGAGCTTTTCCCCGAAGCGGAAATTCCCGGCTGGAAGCGTTAGGCTCCCGGTTTTATCCCGGTAAATTCAATTTAAAAAAATACACCCGGCAATGGATTCATTGTCGGGTGTATTGCGTTAGAGAGGGTGCTCTCCTATCCCTGCAAACTTTCCTCCTGAGGCGTCTCGCGATAGCGGGAGGCGATGAAGATGAAGAGTGCCGTGGCGCAAAGCATCATGACGACAAAGAAGAGATAATATTCCACCGGGCCCAGACGGCTCTGGCCGGTCTTGCTGTCATTGATCAGGAAGTTGATGGCAGAGGTAAAGAGATTGCCGCCGGTAACGCTGAGGTAAAAGGTCGCCATAATGAGCGATTTAAGCCTCTTGGGCGCCTGTGCGTAGGAGAATTCCAGACAGGTAATGGAGACCATGACCTCGGCAGACGTCAGGATGATATAGGCCAGGAACTGCCACCAAACGTGGGGGGTATGGCCTTTGACGATCCATGATTCGATGAGGGCGATCATGAGGAAAGAGACTGCGGTGAGGAACATGCCGATGCCGATTTTGCGCAGTGCCGTCAGCCGATAGACTTTATTGATCAGCGGATAAATCACGTAGTTGAAAAGCGGAATAAAGAGCAGAATGAGGAACGGGTTAAAAATATGTGTCTGAGAAGCCAGGAGCTTGAAATCATCCGGAATAATCGTGTAGCCGAAAAGGCTCAGCCCGAAACCCGGGAAAGAGAGGTCCATTTTCTCTGCCTGCAGAATCCATGCAGAGGAGGATTGATCATAGAGTGCCCAGAACATCAGGATGGGGATATAGATAATAAGGAGATTGCGGATAATTTTAAGATTAGACAGAGAGAAGGTTTCTTTGAAGGAATTGACCCCGTTGGGAGGAATGTGGGCGAATTTATGGCGGCCCATCCAGAAGATCGCAGTGGCGGCTATCATGAAGAGGCCCGGCACTCCGAAGGCGACTCTGGGGCTGTATTTATCCAAGAGCCAGGGCGTGAGCGACATGGAGAGAAGCGAGCCGACATTGATCGAAAAATAAAACCATCCGAAAACTTTAGAAAGGAGGTGGGCGTTTTTAGCACCGAACTGGTCTCCCACATTGGAGGAGACGCACGGCTTGATGCCCCCAGAGCCAATCGCAATCAGGGTCAGGCCAATCGCCAGTCCCAGACGGGTCTGGTCAAAAGCCAGCGCCGCGCAGCCCACCGAGTAGACGATAGAGAGGCTCAAGATCGTTTTGTATTTGCCCAGGAACATATCCGAGAGAATCGCCCCCAGGAAAGGGGTGAAATAGATCGCCGACATGAAGAGATGATACCAGCCTTTGGCCTCCTCCTTATTCATGCAGTCGAGCTCTCCCTGAGCGTTCATAAGGTACTGGGTCATGAAGATAATGAGAATGCCCCTCATGCCGTAGAAGCAAAAGCGCTCGGCGGCTTCATTGCCAATGATATAGGGGACGCCCGGAGGCATCTTGTCCGTAACGACGGGTGTAGTTCTATATTTACTCATAATTAAAAATCAAAAAGTTTAAAAGGGTTCGTCTTCATCGGCCTCTTCCGTGTGAAGGAAGCTCTTTGTTCCCGATTGCCGGAGGCCCCCATAAGGGGTGAAAGTATCGGCATGAGTCTCGATTTCAAAGAGCTCGGGGCTCAGCTCCTGGATGAAGCGCGAGGGCAACTGCCGCTCGAAGTTGCCGCCCAGCGAGCGCCGCCGCGGATAGATCAGGTAGAGATGCTTGCGGGCCCGGGTGAGGGCGACGTAGAAGAGGCGGCGTTCTTCCTCCAGGTTTTCGCTCTTCTCCATGCTGCGGAAGGTGGGGAACATCCCCTCGCAGAGCATCATGACGAAAACCGCGTCGTATTCCAGCCCCTTGGCCTGGTGGATGCTCGAGAGAGTGAGCCTGTCGGCATATTCATCCTCCGTGCCGTCCTGCTCGCCGTCCATATTCGTCTGGAGTGCCATTTCGCTGAGGAAATCTTCCAGCCCCTCGAATTGCTGGCTGTAGATCTTGAGTTGCTCGACTTCGTCCAGGCGAGTCTGGGCGTTTTCATACTCGGCCATCATCCAATCTTCGGCAAAGCCTTTGAGCAGCTCATCAATCATCTCCGGCAGACTCATAGAGGCGAAGACCGGGGCGACCTTTTTCAGGGTCCGGCAAAAAATATGCCAGAGCTCGCGGGCCTTGGCCGGGATTTTCGGGGTGACCCGCTCCAGACCGGCGCTGAGGCTCTCGGGCCATTGTCTTCCGGCAAATGCGCTCCAGAGTTTGTCGGCCGACTTGGCTCCCACAGACGGGAGTTTCCTGATGATCCGTTTGAAGGCGACCTCATCGCAGGGACTGTAGGTCAGGCGCAGTATGGAGGCGATATCCTTGATATGCGCCTGCTCGAAGAAGCGGATGCCGCTGCTGATTCTGAAAGGGATGCCGCTTTTGCGCAGCTCCATTTGAAGTTCCATCGCGTGGTGATGCGCCCGGTAGAGAACACCCATCTCCCGCAACGGGATTCCCTCCAGGTTCAACCGCTGAACCTCCTGAGCGATCCACTCGGCCTGCCGATAGCCATCGCCGCAGGTGATTAAAGTCGGTTTCTGGATCGATTCGCTGACGGCCTGGAGGTTTTTGGGGAATTGTTTTTCGTTGTACGAAATGCTTTCGTTAGCGACTTTCAGGATCGGGTCGGTGCTCCGATAATTAGTCTCAATGGTATAGGTCTGGGCTTTGGGGTGCCGCTGTGTGAATTCGAGGATATTCTGGAAGCAGGCGCCTCGCCAGGAGTAGATGCTCTGGGCGTCATCACCGACGACCATGAGACCCTGGCTCCGGGCTGCGAGCAGCTCGAGGAATTCATTCTGAGTGTGGTTCGTATCCTGGTATTCATCGACGAGGATATAGCTGAAGCGCTTCTGGTAATACTCCAGAATATCCGGATGCTCTTTAAAGAGCCGGAGCGGCAGGCAGAGCAGGTCATCGAAATCCATCTTGTTCTGCTCGAGTTTTCGCCGGGTGTAGGCCCGGTAGACTTCCTCAATCTGCTCGGTTTTTTCCCAGAAGGTCGAGTGGCGCTTCTCGATGACCTCTTCCAGGCTCATCGAGAGATTCAGAGCCTCGCTGAACATCTCCAGGAGCACATCGGGCTTGGGGAAGACTTTGCCCTTGGTCTCGATATTGGCCTCGCGCAGGCAGGCCGAGACCAGTTCTTTGGCATCGGAGCGGTCCAGAATGAGGAAATTGCGCCCGTAGCCCAGCAGCTCGGCATGAGGCTGGAGAATCCGGCGTCCGAACGAGTG
>DBPU01000109.1:0-193 GCA_002305615.1 Verrucomicrobia bacterium UBA1412
TCACTCCCAGGTCTGGCGTCCGGCTGGTGACCAGAGGCCGAAGGTCATCGTCTCGGTGGATGAGATTCGGGGCACCCTGGGCCGGCAGATCGTGGGCGGCGTCAACCGTTTCACCAGCTACTACTCCTGGAGCCAGCGCAGTGATGAAGAGATCCGCGGCCTCAACCAGTGGTGCGGACGCAGCATCCTCCTG
>DBPU01000109.1:280-12560 GCA_002305615.1 Verrucomicrobia bacterium UBA1412
CAGCCAGGCCATTACCGATTCAGTCGTCGGCAATAGAGGGCTGGAGCATCCCAGCGGTCTGAACTGGCGGATCATCGTGCTACCCTCCGTCGATACGCTGCCCCTGGAAGTCTGGAACCAGTTGGAGTGGTTCGTCGAGCGCGGCGGCATCCTGATCGCTGCGGGCTCTCTGCCCCGGAATTCCTCCTTTGAATACCCCAGCCCGGCAGTGTTGGAAATTTCAAATCGCCTTTTCGGTGAGACTCCCCTGCCCTTCAATGCCCGCTTCAACCGCTCCGGAGGCGCAGCGGTCTATCTGCCTCAGGGAATGGAGAGCCGGGTCTCCGCGGTGGCGGATGCTCTATTGGAACGCGACTTCACGCCGACTCAGAAAGAATCGCCTCTGCGCGTCACTCATCGCTCTTTCCCTGACCACGAGCTCTACTATATTTTCAACGATTCCAAGCAGCCCTGCGAAGATCGCGTCAGCTTCGCCGCCATCGGCAACGCTAAAATGTGGGACCCCCAAACTGGAGAAGTCACCGAGCTCGATTATGCCCCGAGCTACGCAGTCCGGCTGGAGGGCTGGAGCGCTGTGGCCTTTACTTTTGACCGGCAGATTCAGCGTAAACAGAAAACCGATATGAAGAGCCTGCCTCAATACGAGGAGATGCCGCTGCCGCTGGATAAGCCGACCGCCGGCGCTGGAGAATTCGTCCGCTCGACTCTCACCAATACTGAGAAGGGAGTCACCGCCCATGCGACCCTCACCAAGAGCAACGTGGATACCTACCTCTTCCTCAGCTACCCGAAGGAGATGGATCTGAGCGCGATGGAACTCCTGACCCTCAACGTCAAAATTCCCTCTTCTCAAAGAACGCCGACTCAACTTCTGGTCCTGCTCCGGGATGCGGATGGGGGAGAATACCTGGCACACACCGGCCATACTCTGGGCGGTCGCGATCAGGACCAGTTCGTGAAAATTTACGTCCCCAGAAGCAGCTTTCTCCTGGCAGGCTGGTCCAAGGACCCCAATGCGCAGATGGACCTCGATAAGATCAGGGAATTACGGATCGGCTGGGGCGGCTACTTCGGCCAGGAAGGCGAGACGGTGGAGTTTTCCGTGCAGGATATTTCGATTCTGAAATAATGACTCTGCACGAAGCATACATCGCCCTGAACCTGATTGAAGGTGTGGGCCCGGCCACTCTGGCTCAGCTACGAAAAGTGTTCGGGGAACCCCAAGCCATTCTCTCGGCCAGCATCGACCGGCTCATGAGGGTGCAGGGCATCGGACCGGTGACCGCGGCGGCCATCCGAAATTGGGAAGACACGGTCGATCTGCAAAGCGAACTGCAGCGGATTAAGAACGCCGAATGCCGCGTCATTATCACCGAAGACGAGGAATATCCGCCGCTCTTGCGCGAGATTTACAATCCACCTTTCCTCCTCTACGTCAAAGGGCGAATCCTGCCCCAGGATAAGGGCTCGATCTCCATTGTCGGCTCGCGGATGATTACCCTCTACGGCAAGGAAACCGCTCATCGTCTGGCCCAGCAATTGGCCTATGCCGGAATCACCGTGGTCAGCGGAGGCGCCAGCGGAATCGATACGGCCGCGCACCAGGGAGCTCTCTCGGCCAAGGGTCGGACATTGGCTGTCCTGGGCAATGGATTAAACCACATCTATCCCTCGGGCAACTCTGAGCTTTTTGAAAAAATTGCCGAAAACGGGGCCCTCATCTCGCAGTTCCCCATGGACCGCGCGGGCGACCGCCAGACTTTCCCCATCCGCAATCGAATCGTTGCCGGCATGACCCTGAGCACCGTCGTGGTAGAGGCGAATTTGGTAAGCGGCGCTCTCATCACGGCCGGCATGGCCGCTGAGCTCAACCGGCAGGTTTTTGCCGTCCCGGGCCGAGTCGATTCGCCCCGCAGCAGCGGTTGCCATAAATTGATTAAAGAGGGAGCCAAGCTCTGCGAAGGGGTGCAGGATATTTTGAGNNCCGAAAAAGTCGATCCGGAGCAACTCCCCTTTTCTTTGCCCGTCACGGCGGTGGAATCTTTCACCATTTCGATGAGCGAACATGAATTGGCCGTCTTCGGCTGCATGAGCTCTCAGGAGCAGCATGTCGATGAACTCATCCGTGCTTCAAAATTGCCCAGCAGCGCCGTCCAATCGGCTCTCTTCGGATTGGAACTCAAAAAGCAGGTAGAGCAGCTCCCCGGAAAATTCTATCGCAAAAAAATGAAGTAGATCGGCTCCGGAACTCCGGGCAGAATTCTATTTTTTCTTAATCAGCTGCCGCAGCCGCCCATAGGCCAATTGCAGCTCGGCCGATTCTTCGGGCATCCGTGCCACGAAAGCCTCGTTGCGCAAGAGCGTATTGATCGCTTTGGCAAGGCTCTTGGTAAACTCCGACAGGTCAAAATAGACTTCCCGGGTCAGCTCGGTTCCCTGGAGAATACTCTCCCCCAAATTCGCCTGGCACCAACCCAGATCATCCGCCCCTTCGTGCATCAGGTGGATGTAATAGTGCTCATCCATGAAGCGGAGTTTCACCGTCTTGGCGCCCCAATAGAAACTGATCAATTCATTCGTCCACCAGAGGAGAAGCACGCTGACAAAATCGCAGTAGGCATCGCCCGGGAAAGCGCCTTCATCATCTTCGATGTAGATATTTCCCATCGGCAGGGGATAATAATTCCCATCCACCTTCACACTATTTTCGTCCAGTACAACTCTCATCTCTACAGCTGAAGCTCCCCTTCTCTATGGCTTGATACACGCATGTCGCTCGGGCATTGTCTCACGATCAGCCTGATTATCCAAAGGAAATTTCACAAAACTTTGCCCCGGTTCCTGTTTTTAAATTTCAACTCGTGACTTTGTATAAAAAGAAGTATTTTTGGAACTCAAATTACTCTCAAAACAAAGATGCATTTCATGCATCTACACCTAAAATCACCAACGGAACAGCAGGAACTCCCCTGCCTTGGCGAACTACATTATAAATTTCTCCTTCATAGTACGCCACACCCGAACTCATCTCCGACTGAAGAGATTTTACCGGAAGAACCTCAACACCGACATCTATTTTGTCACCCACATAAAATGCCAGATGTTTGACAAAAAGGTCATATGCTACATAAGAATATTTGCCAAATTGAATTTCTACGGCCACCCTTTCTTTTACAAAATCAGTTTGATTGTAGCTCCGAATCGCTTTTTTCCCGGCTGCCTCTATTTCCTTTTTTTGACTCTCCAAGTCCATGGAAAGAGTTTTTCGAATTAATTTCTCGTCCCCACTGACCCAATAATCTACTCTACTTTCTTCCCATCCGCATTTTGAAAATGTTTCTCTAAAAGCCCTATTGATGTCAACAGGACTATACAACATCTTATCTTTTGTCCTTTTTTCTTTAGAAATTTTTGTATGACAGCATGTCGCATCGACAGCTTTGATAACCTTATTTAATTCATCCCAAAGTTGTTTTCTATGGACCAAGAGAAACTCAAGACCATTCAGGTGAGAATAAGTTTCAACAATTTTCATTTTAAGCTCTTAGAGTAGTGGCTGCTGAAAACAAACCTCTTCAGGATCGAATAGTTCTCCTCCTGACTCATTGATAGAGTTTGTTTTTCTTATAGTTACCGGATCATAAACGGGCTTATTCATTGGCCTTGATTTTAAACAACCGGCAAACTCCAGATGAATTCGTTCTTCAGCCACCTTCAGGTATTTGGGAACTGTTTCAGCCCCCATTCCTTTTCTGTTGTGTCGAACCGCAGCAATAATGGAAGTACCCACTCCCACATAAGGGTCCAGCACCCAATCACCCTTATTTGTCAGGGAGAGGACCAGTCTTTCTACAAGCTCAACCGGAAACTGGCAGGGATGAATAGTTTTTTCAACATGATTGTGTTTCACGTTAGGAATCATCCATAAATCGCCCGGGTTCTTGCCCAACGGGTTGCAAGAATATTGCCCTGCTTTAGGGCCCTTGAAGTATTTTTTACCCGGATATTTTTGAGGGACTCTCACCGGATCCAAGTTAAAAACATAATCGCTGGACTTTGTAAACCATATGATCGTTTCATACCGGCCTGAAAAACGGCGTGAACAGTGGAGGCCATGTTCAAAATGCCAGATGATCCTGTTTCTCATCTGAAGACCGTGTTGAACAAAAATGGGATAAAGGACGGAGTCCAAAGGAACAATCGCTCCATTATCTACAAAATTACCGACTTGCCAGCACAGGCTGCCCTGCGGCGCCAAAACCCTCACACACTCAGCAATTACTTTCTCCTGCTCTTCAAGATACGCCTGGAGAGAAGTCTTTTTTTCGTATTCCTTTCCAATATTGTAAGGAGGAGAAGTAACAACCAGCTGAACTGAATGATCGGGGAGCTCTCTTAGCAAGTCCGTACAGTCACCCGGATATAAAACCGCATTCTCCTGTGAAGAAAAATGGGTAGCTATTTTCGAACTTAACAACACCATGGATATTATAGCCTTTTAAAAAAATCAGTCAACAGACGGCAGGTTAATAAAATGAAAATCGCACTCAAGTCACCGTGGGCGGCAAGGGATAAGGCGTCGGAGCGGACTTGACCCGCTCGCCCAGCCAATGGATCGCCTGGCCCAGATGGCGCATATTGGCCATGGCTTCCTGATCCTCCTTCACCTCTTCGGGCAATCTGCCCACGCCGAAATTCCAGTAGGATGAACCGGGCACGATCATCCCCAGGCAAAGGAAAAAATGATTCAGGTTATCAAAAACATTAATGGCACCCCCGCGACGTTGTGCCACGACGGCCGCGCCGATCTTCCCGCGCAGAAGCTCTTTATTCACCGAATAAGAGGCCAGCCCCAGCCGGTCGATGAAGGCCTTGATCTCAGAGGCGATCGTCCCGAAATACGAAGGCGACCCCAGAAGAATGGCGTCCGCCTTCTCAGCCTTTGCGATCCACTCATTGACCGGGTCGCTCGTGATGACGCAGCGGGCATTGGCATTCTTGAAACAGCGGTAACATGCCTTGCAGCCTCTTACGGGCACACCCCCTACCTGCACGAGCTCGGTTTCCCAGCCCGCCCCGGACAACACTTCGAGCACCGTCTTCAGCATAAAAGCGGTGTTCCCGTTCTGCCTTGGGCTTCCGTTAAAAGCGACAACCTTCATGGAGACGCATCGTCTCACTCGAAGTTTCTCTTGTCAAGATTGTTTCAGGCTTGCCACCCAGTCCTGCACCGCGCGGCGTATGTCGGCCCCGGTCTGAAGCGCCGGCTTTACGTGCCGTGGCGTAAACCAGGGGAACGCTCCCGTCAGGTCATGCGTGACCAGTACCTGTCCGTCACAAGCTGTGCCCGAACCGATCCCGATGGTCGGTATTTTCAGCGCCGCCGTGATCTTGGGAGTAAAATCTTTCTGGACCAATTCCAGCACGATCGCCATGACTCCAGCCTTCTCCAGTGCCAGCGCGTCTTCCATCAAGACCGCCTGTTCGGCCTCGACTTTGCCCTTAATCCGGTAACCGCCTTCCACGAGAATCTGCTGCGGCAGCATCCCGAGATGCCCGCAAATGGGAACCCCCTTTTCCAAAACCGCCTCCACCTGCGGCAGAATCGCCCGGCCGCCTTCGAGCTTCACGCATTGGGCACCAGCCTCCACCAGCCGCCGCGCGTTCCGGAGCGCTTCTTCGGGCGTTTCATAGCTCCGGTAGGGCATATCGGCTATGAGCAAACCTTTGGGATGGGCCCGGGCCACCGCCCCGACGTGATGGACCATGTGCTCCATCGTGACGTGAGTGGTATCCGGGAAACCCAGCACCACGTTGCCAAGAGAATCGCCGACCAGCAGAATGTCCACACCGGCTTCATCAAGCAGGCGGGCCATGGGGTAATCATAAGCCGTCAGAGCGGAGATTTTCTCTCCCCTCTTTTTCATATTCAGAATTTTTTCCACCGCAGCCCGAGCACCCTCGGGCTCCTCTTTATCAGATTTCAAGACCATGATGTTTTTTCTACGCAGAAAGGCCCACGTCTCAGAACGAGCCGGGCCGATTCATAAAAGGATGAAAGGTTGGGGACTCCCGTCCGACTAGCCCGGAGGCCAGCCCAGAGGACGCCCACCCAAAATATGGCAATGCAGATGCGGCACGGTCTCTCCTCCATCCGCACCGTTATTGATCACCAGCCGGTAACCATTTTCCGCCAGACCCAACTGACGCGCCACCTGTGCCGCCGCCAGAAGCAAATTGCCCAGCAGCTCGCGGTCGCTCCTCTGCGCCTCGTCCACACGGGCAACCACCCGTTTGGGGACGAGCAGGACATGGACCGGCGCCTGCGGGTTGATATCCCGGAAAGCCAGCAGCTCCTCATTCTCAAACACGATATCAGCCGGGATTTCCCTGGATATGATCCTTTCAAAAAGAGTCTTGCTCATAACTTTTTCTATTCAATGACTAAAATTTTTTCTAACCGGTCCGAGCTCTGCGCATAGCTCCGGATGAAGGCCACCACGGAATCGGCGAAACCGCGGGCGCGCTTGCTCCAGCGCTGACGCTGCGTGCAGGAAAGCGTGCAGCCGCGTATCCCCTTCACGAAAATAAGGTCCGCTTTCGTGTTTTCCAGTGAAAGAAGGACCTCCCTCAGCTTCTGGAAAAAAGCCAGCTCGCCATATTGGAATTCTGCCGGGATCAATTCCTCCAGGTCCACATGCCGAATCAGTTTGCCGGGCTGCGAGATCAATGCCGATGAAACCATCTGCGCCAACTCCCCGAGCCTCAGCCGCCCCAGGTAATCCTCACGGTTGACGTAGGTGAAAACCGCCTCCACAGCACCCCGAAAGTAATCCGGGTCCACCCGCTCCATCTCCAGCATCTCCGGCGTGATATCCTCCGGAAAGCATGGCCTGAGCTCTCCGGAAGGATACTCCACCAAAACGCATTCAGAGTTTAAAGCGATCATGATTGCCTCTACGCCGGGTTCACCGTCTCTTCGCGGCCGGGTACGCCGCGCACGAATACACCCTCAAGAGACTATGTAGCACAAATGCCGCAGAAGTAAAACGCCAAAATCCGGTTCGAGGCCCCCAGTGAATCCGGATCACCCCGAAAAATAGAGCTCTCCGGACGTTATACCCCACCTCTCCGGAGACATTTCAGAATAATACGCATAACCGAAATAAATAATTCGGATTTTATATTGCAAAAACGAAACACTTGAGTCATAAATTGTCCAATTGAAATTTTTCATGAATGCTACCGCAGATGATTCGGGCCTGAATATCTTAACTGGAAAAAAATATCAGGTATTCACGAAGGAGAAATCCGATTGTTGCAGTCTGATCTTTCCCGGACTCTTGCTGCCGGTGGGGTTTCTGATTTTCAGGATAAAACTTACAAGTAGATGAAACTGACAAAGCCAGATATCAATTGTGCCACTGCATTCCTTTTTCTAATAATCTTCCTTTTTGGGTGCAATGGAATTGTTGCGCAAAGCAGCTCAAATGAAATAGACAATGCTTCTAAAAAACTTAAAATCCACCATGTTGTAACTAATCAAACTGAGGTTTCTATCCAGCAAAAGGATAATACCGGTGTTTCCAGCACAAAAGGGAGTCCCGAGAAATTCTTGCCTCTCTACACTGCGGAGGGAATTCTTTACATGGAGTATCTCATGGCAGGAAAGGCCTCCCAAGGTGATGCGCTTTTTTCTATTTCTGTGGATGCGCTAGGCCGTTGGAACATTGTCTTACGCCAAAAGAAGGGTGCTGTAGAATATATGAATTGTGATGGCACGAATATCTTCCATTTATTTGGCTTACCAGAAAATGTTCCACTGGATTTGCCAATTGTATTAAAAGAAGACTTGAGCACAGGGCAGAACGCAACCTACCATCCTAATGAGACTACCGCTATTTCAGTTACGCCGCTTGCCGAAGTATATAGTGGTTCTTTCCCGACAACTTACAACAGATTTGGAATATTGTGGCTGGCCTTTGCGGGAGGACACTATCTGGAAACGACGAACGATATCCCCAACCTGCTGGAATTTGATCCCATAAATAATCCTTTCGCCTGGTGTACCGATTTCTTTTATAAGAATGAGGTCGAATCCTCATTTCCACTTTTGCGGGAAGGTTCTTTTATCGTGAATACCAACTTGATAAAGGGAGATACTGTTGCATATCAAAAAATTAAAGAACCCCAGGGCGAGAGTACGTTCAAATGGTTACAACAGCGTTTGGAGATAATGCAAAAAATACCGGCGGAGCTTTTCTTGAGAGGGAGTTATTCGCTGATTGAGAGTAAACAGATTGGAACTCTAAAAGTGCCCGTCCTTTTCTCTACCTCGTCCCGCCCCGATATTTTGATTCGCCAGGACGATTCCGACGGCAACAGATTTATTGGCCAGGTGACCAATATAATAGTGGCTCCGGGAGAATATTTTTTGGTTCCTCAGATAGAGGGTAAGTTTACTATACACGATTTTCGCTTCATGAAGCGAACAAAGGAGGGCTTCTGGAATTCAGCTGTCTATGAGTCTACAAACAATTGGGAATTGGATAAGCATAGCGAACGATTGCAAGAAATAGGGATGGGTCAGAGGCTAATACCTCGTCTTCAAAAATCCCCCAGAAATAGAACCTACTATGTGAGCAGAGGCCTGCTTACAATGGTAATACTTGCCCCACTCGGCTTTTTTGTAATAAGACGGTGGCGCAAACAAGGATGAATATCATGAATCACACGAATAAGTTATTATACACAGCTATGGTGCTTTCAGTGTTAAGCATTTGGGGCGTCGCCCAAACAAACCAGACGGAATACGAGAGGGTTACGCAGAAGGTATTGGCAGAATATATCAAGACTCGTGGTATAAGCGCTCAGAGTCTTACCAATAGCCAGCTTCCTAGTTCTGCTGGCCCCATCATTGCCACCAATAACGGCGTCACCATCACTCAAGGTCCGGGCGCTTCCATACCCGAAGGTCCGGAGCCCCAAGGCGGTTGGTTTACTCCGCTCTATAGGGCGGAGGGGACCATGCTACAAGAAATGGTTTCTGTTTCCTCCGGGAATGTCATAAAAACATGGACAAACGGGTTTGCTGTTTCATTGGATAATAACCGCCATTTCAAAATAACTCTTGCTCAAGACAATGGTTTTTCGGAGTGTATCGCTTCCGACGGGACCAATATTTACACCTTTCTTGCAGAAAGTGTGAATGAAGACCATGGGACGGTTTTTAGTATCATAGAGGGTCTCTATCCGGTGAGCAATAGTCAGGCAATTGGATTATTATGGATGGCGTATGTTTCCGGTGAATTCTTGGAAGATCCACATTTTGGTGGAAGGGTTCCGAATGTGATTTCCGGCATGACTGCAATGGATCCGACCGCGAGTTGTGTCGATTTGAAATATACATTGGAAAGTTATGCACATAACACGCTACTGACGAAGGGTGAGTTTGTCCTAAATAAGTCGCTGGTTTCAGAAAATCTGTATGACTATCCTTTTCTTATGGAACCGATCAGTGAAAGCACCCGGGAACAGTGGTTAGGGATGCTCAAAGAGCTGAAGCAAGCGGTCCCAGAGGATTGCGTTCTCTCTGCCTATGCCTTAAAGAACAGTGTGGTAGCAAGGGAGTATCATATTCCTGTCGCATTCCAGTCGGAGGCTTACTCAACCCCCCTCTCGCAGGAGGAAATACTGAATTGCCGTTTTCGGGTTTCAGGGATGGTAACCAACATTATTCTGGATGCTCCGAGGAGAAGTCTGCTTCCGCTTATCCACGGAGTAGCCAGTGTGAGTGATGACCGCTTTAGGGTGAGAGATAAAAACTTTAGCAGGGATAGACTTGATTATCTTGTCACCAACGCCTGGGAATTGGATACGAATAGCGCACGGTTGCAAGAATTGTCGAATAGACTTATTCCACGGCCTCATCTAGCCCCTCCCAAGGATATGTCCCACTACGTACGTATCGGTCTGCTTACAGTGGTAATACTTGCACCACTCGGCTTTTTTGTAATAAGACGGTGGCGCAAACAAGGATGAATATCATGAATCACACGAATAAGTTATTATACACAGCTCTGGTGCTTTCAGTGTTAGGCATTTGGGGCGTCGCCCAAACAAACCAGACGGAATACGAGAGGGCTATGCAGAAGGTATTGGCAGAATATCTCAAGACTAGTGGTATAGGTATAAGCGCTCAGAGTCTTACCAATAGCCAGCTTCCTAGTTCTGCCGGCCCCATCATTGACACCAATAACGGCGTCACCATCACTCAAGGCCCCGGCGCTTCAATCCCTGAAGGCCCGGAACCCCAAGGCGGCTGGTTTACTCCCCACTACACGGCTGAAGGCGTGATCAAGATTGAGAGTTTTTTTACTTCGGGAGATGCTAAGTTCACTCAAATCCGCCCGTTTTCTTTTTCTATGGGGGATAATCAGTTTTGGAAGGCTAAAGTATCCATGAGTTTTGTTAACTCGGAGATGGAGATTTCCATGACATCGGTGACTTTCGTTACATGTGACGGAACTAATATATACTGCGTCCTTTCAAATGGAAGTGCAAATGAAAAGGATGGAAAAGCCCCAATTATTTCATCCGGTGTGCTGCCGACTGAAAGAGATGATGTAGTAGGATTTCTATGGACGGCATTCGTTTCCGGTGAGCATTTGGTTTCTATGGAAGATGCTGATGCTGCTAAATTGCCCAACTTGCTTTATACAACGAGTACACAGGATCCGGCAGCGTGGTGTCAAAATTTCGATTATGGTCTTCATGCTTTTTCCAAGAATACGCTGTTGTCTAATGGGGTGTATGTTCTTGATAAATCTCGTGTTTACCCCGATATTGACGACTATCCTTTTCTTGATGAACCGGTATCTATTATAGATAAGAGATCTAGAACTGGAAGGATACAAGACCTCATGGGTATTGAACAGACTAATCATGCCGTCTCTACTTATACAGCGAAAAAGACAGGTCTGTTTTCTGGATATGGTGTTCCAATTTTATTCGATGCCGAAAATTTTTCGCTTCCAGAGACCAATAATGCCCCCCCTCCCTGTGTCGCTCGCATGTCCGGAATCGTTACCAATGTGATTATTAATCCACAAGTTGTCCCGCTGTTGCCGCAAATTACCGGCGTTGAAGGCATTCAGGACAAGCGTTTTAAAGGAAAAAAAGGAAACTACTATCAAAACTATATTTATTACCTTGTTACTAATGAATGGGAGTTGTCGGTCGATAGTCCGCGATTAAAGGAAATTGCTTCTCAAGCATATACTCTTAGAGTGGGAGAACATGTCAGCGATTCTTTTTCCAAACGTAAATTAGTCTTACTCGCTATTCTTATTCTTCCTATACCCTTTCTGTGTATCTGGTATTATCGTGGGAGAAGAGAGAGTTAGAGGACGTTAAACAAAATGCTTAAAAAACTGAAATTCCTTGAGCGCATAGATTGGCTGGGGCTCTATGCCTGCCTGGTTGTGCCGTTTATTCTGCTGATTTTGAGCGGGTTAATATCCGAATGGGGTTACTGGTATTCTGGGATCGACTGGTATCGCCCGCAGGTTACTGCCCTCGTTGAAGGCCATACCAACCTGGGTACCACGCTGAGCTCGCTTCAGCATGATAACACCTGGTCCGGCGGCGGAGTGCATCAGGTTTGGGGATTGGGGGTACCTTTTCTGCGGTTGCCCTTTGAGTTCATGTATCGCATTTTTGGATTTGAAGTTTTTCCGGATCGGCTAACCATCGGCTTTTGGCTCTTCTGCGTTACCTTCTGGGGCTACCGGGTAGTGGTGAGTACCAAGGGTCTCCCCCAAACCGGGAATTCCGGCTTTTCACCGCTTGGGAATTACTTTCTGCGCGTCATAGCTCTATTGCTTCTCCTCTTTTTCCCGGTCCTGATCACGCTCCTGAGCTCCCGGATGTTGGTCTTTGAGGAGGCGCTTGTTTATACCTACCTCTATGGAATCGCGGAAGCGTTGACCTTGCTCTGGTTTATCCGCAAACCGCGATTGAAGGGATGGCTTATCCTCTCCGCCATGGCGGGACTGGGTGCTTTTATCCGCCCCACTCTGCTATTTTATGGTGCCGCTTCGATGCTGGTAGGGACTTTGCGGCTCTTCCTCAATCGTCCGCATCCCGTGCGGGATGCGGCCCCGAAGAGTTTCCTGATTCGATGGGGTCTGCCGGGCTATTCCTGGCTCTGGGGCCCGTTTCTTTTCCTATTGGGCGGCGGCCTGCTCTTCCTGACCAATCTGAAACGCTTTGATGACGG
>DBPU01000109.1:12569-13559 GCA_002305615.1 Verrucomicrobia bacterium UBA1412
TTCGACTGTCCCTGGCAGGATGAGCCGATGATTTCTGCGGGCAAAGAACTCTTCGGATTGATGTATCTGCCGACGAAATTTAATAATGGCAGTTGGTATGAACAGAATTTATTCCCCGGGCAATCCTCGACCTTCCGCTGGCGGGATATATACCTGAGAACTTATGATCTCTCGGTTCTGGCTTTGGTCTTGTGTAGTTTTACGGCCGGAGCAGTGCTCTGGCTAAGGCGAAAGCCGAACCCACCGGAGGAATCTATTGATGAACCGGCTCCCGGTTCCCCTGCCGACGAAATGGGCTATTTGGTCCTCTGGAGCTTTCTGGCAGCAGTGCCGCTGGTCTGGTTCTATCTCTGGACGCCCGTCATCACTTCGCGCTATATGCTCGATTTTGGACCTGCATTTGCCCTGGCCATTTTCGCTCTCTATGAGTGGGGATATCGGAAAATAAAGAAACATAAATGGGCCATTCTCTGGGGATCTCTATTCCTGGTGTGGCTTCTGGCAGAAGCCGCATTATCGCTGTCTTCCGCCGAGCATGGCCCCAGATGGCGCTCCTCGGTTAGCCGCATCTCAGCATTATTGTTTAGTCGCATAGATATCCCCGGCTCGGATAACGAAACCAGGTTTGACGGTCTGGGCTGGAATAAAGAAAACGGAACCGCGCAAGCGATTGTCACCGTATTCGTCCATAATGCCGAGTTTCTGGAATTGGAGCTGGAACCGAACCAGAGTTTCATGGATGAAATGGTGAAAAAAGGAGAAACAAACTACCCCAAGCCGGCCCCCGAGGTCATCCGCGCCAAGATCGGCCTGGAATACCTGGAGCGTGAAAGCATCACAAAGACCGACGACGGCTGGAAGGTGCGTTTCCGCGGCCCCCAGCGCAAAGTGTATCAGAGCGGCTACCAGGTGACATTCCTTGCCCTGATCACCAAAGAATACCTGGGCTGTAGATATACCCCTTGGCTCCTCAAATCCGTCCGTTGGAAC
>DBPU01000008.1 GCA_002305615.1 Verrucomicrobia bacterium UBA1412
GAGTCTGCTCGCAAAAAGAATACGCTCGCCGGGTCTGTCCCTACTCCTTATGCGAAAGTCCCCATTGTCCGTACAGATGCTCCCAATCATTTTGACCCTCTCTCCGGTCCTGCGCAATCAGCCTCTCGGCAGAGACTGAAACCTCTTAATCAGGAAGCAGCCCCGGCATCTTCAACACAAGACCCCATCCGCGGAAGAATTAATCTTTGGAGTTTTTGGGCTAATATCAGCCGCTTTTTTTCTAAAAACAAAAGCTCCGCCAAGAGTGACTCCTCCTCTGAGGGGTTCAGCCCTTCCCTCTTTTTTGATACTAAGAAACTGAAGAGGACCCGGCGTGAAATGAAGATTATCCGCCGGCGCCTTTACCTGCTCATTGCCGTTTTCCTTCTCATCGTTTGGGGGGTGATTCTCATGTTCCTGAAGCATTGAATCCCGGCATGGAAAGCATCCCGACGAAACATCGTATTCTGATTGCCAGTGACATCCACTATGCCAGTGAAGGTGAAAAAGCGGAAGGTGAAAACGAACTGTCGATAATCGGGAACCCTTTTCTTAAGCTTTTTGCTAAAGTTTTTCGGCACTACTTCTGGATGCGCCATCCGCATTCACATAATGATAAACTGCTGAAATTTCTGGCAATCGCTCCCGATGCGGATCTTTTTGTCGGCTGTGGCGACTACAGCTGCGGAGCCGGCAATATCGGAGTTCAATATCCGAGCGCCTATGCCAGTGTATCGGAGTGTCTTAGTCTGATGCGGCAGCGATTCGGACATAAAATGCTCGCTATTTGCGGCGATCACGAAATTGGAAAAATGAGCCTCTTTGGCGGAAAGGGAGGTCTTCGTCTGGCAAGTTGGCGAATCGGCCAGGAAAAGCTGGGAATCCGGCGCATTTGGCATCGTCAGTTCGATTCGTGGAGATTGATAGGCTTGAGTTCTCCTCCGATTATTCTCCCCAATATCCAGAAAGAAATCCTTCCTGAAGAGAGGGAGGAGTGGGAAACGATTCGCAAAGAATATCTGCGGGAAATCGAATCACACATGAATTTAGTCACCCCTGATGATAAGGTGATTCTTTTCTGCCATGACCCCACTGCACTTCCTCACTTGGCTGAGTTGCCCGTCATCCAACATCTTTTGGGGCGAAAACGTATTGCCCTGACCATTGTGGGCCATTTGCACACGGAAATCATTCTCAAGGCTTCACGACTCTTAAGCGGAATGCCTCACCTGACTTTTTTGGGCAATTCCGCATCTCGAATGAGCTCCGCGTTGAAAAGAGCTAAAATCTGGAAAAGCTTCAATTTAGTTCTCTGCCCCAGTCTGGCCGGGTGCCAATGGGCCAAAGATGGAGGCTGGCTGGAATTGGAGCTGAACAATAACGGCGACTATACCCTCACTCGCCGTTATCTAAAGTGGTAGAAGGCGCTTCGGTGCTTCTGAAATTAAGCTCTTAAAGATTTTTATGAACGCCATACTTGCGTTCATATTCATTAATGCACTCCCGTTTACCAAAAACGACCAGGACATCATCCTGGCGAATATAGATATCCGGGGAGGCCTCAAGCACATCCATATCATCCTCGGTTTCACCACGCAGGATCAGCAACACAGTAATTTTGTGCTTTTGGGGCAGTTTCAAATCGATCAGGCTCCCCTCTTCAAAGTTCTCTCCTACGCAAATATGAGCTATCTGGAAGTCTTCAATTACCGGGGTCCGCTCGCTCATAACCTTAGCCAGAAGACGCTCTGCCAATCGATTGGCCATATCTCTGGTAGGCAGAATGACAATATCGGCTCCCACTTTTCCGAGCACCTTGGCATGTTTATCGTCGACGGCCCTGGCAACAATTTTTTTGATTCCCAGGTCTTTCAAAGCAAGTGTAGCGATAATGCTTCCTTGAAGGTTCTGTCCGATAGAAACCACCACCACGTCCGCATTCTGGACTCCTGCCTGCACTAACGCCGTTTCATCTTCTGCGTCCAATTCCATCACATGGAAACCATCTCCGGAAAGCTCTTCCATTCGCTTGGAATTCCGTTCTGCAATGATCACTTCGGCCCCCAGTTCAGCCAGCCTTTTGGCCAGCTGAGTTCCAAAGTTGCCACCGCCGATAATAAATACTCTTCTGCTCATTATAAATTTGAAAAGGCTTTAGCTAAAACCAAAACTCTTATGCTCGGACATTCCATCCCCGCCGGCGGAGCTTGCGGCCCTGCCTTAACCCAATGATATCTGTTCTTCAGGATATTTAACATAAGATTTCTCCCAGGGCCGCAATAGGTAAACTGACAGCGTCAGTGTTAAAATACGCCCAACATACATCATCGCGACAAGAACCAGCTTACCTCCACTCGTCATAAGGGCTGCAGCCCCGGTGCTTAAACCCACCGTACAATAGGCAGATAAACCATCAAAAAAAATTGCCAGCCAGCCTAATTCCATCTGCGACGAAGGTTGCCTACTCTCTATAGCAATGAGGAATAGAAGTCCTATTACAAAGCCTATTGTAAACAACACTCCTAACATCAATGCAATGTGTACCAGTCTAAAAGGAATTCTCCTCTTAAAAATCTGTATATCTTCTTTGCGGCACAACACAAACCAAGCCGCTGCCACGATCACAAAAAAGGTAGTTACCTTTATTCCTCCTGCCATTGAGCCTGAGCCGCCTCCGATAAACATCAAAATCATTAAACCCGCTAAGGTAACCGGATTGGCCTGGCCCAAATCTACTGAGTTCAGACCGGCCGTGCGGGCACTCGCCGCCTGAAAAAAACTGTTAAATAATTTCAGCCATGCCCCATTACAGTCTTTCAAAGCATGGTTATACTCGAAAATGAGAAAAACTACCGTTCCAAAGACGATCATGATTAAAGTCATCAAAAGTGTCACTTTGGTCTGCAAAAGAAGAGAACCGCGCCGCATGAAATTCCGCCTCCAGAAATACCAATACCTTAGATTGATCATCGTCATCAGCCCCAAACCGCCCATAACAACCAGAGAACTCAAAAGCCCAAGAAAATAAGGAGAGCTCTTCATTCTGACCATTCCTTCGGGGTAAAGGGAAAACCCAGCATTACAGAAAGCACTAACGGAGTGAAAAATGGAATCCCAAAGAACCAGGGCGAAAGCATCCCCTGCCAGCCCGGAAGCGGGGTCCACCAATAGCCCCACGTAACCGGTGGAATGATTAGCTCCCATGAGATAAAGAACTGCACCCAAAGCCTCGAAGAAAAAGATAAAGAAGCAGGCGTAAATAAAAATATCTACAGGCCGTACGGTTTTCATTTGCCCTAAAGTCGCCTGTATCACCTGCTCATCCGCCAAGGAGAGGCGCTGACCAACTACAACAACCATGATCAAACTTGATGTAAAAATCCCTACGCCTCCCATCTGGATCAGAAATAGAATCACCATCTGCCCGGAAAAATCAAAAACTTCGCTTATAGATAACGTACAATGTCCAGTAATACAGACGGCAGAGGTCGCTGTAAATAAGGAGTCCACCCAGGATATCTGTTGCCCAGGGTTAAGAGAAATGGGCATCTTCAGTACGATCGTCCCTATCAAGATCAAGAATGCGAAACTAACAGGGATAACCCATAACTGGGGCGCTTGAGTATTCTTAAATTTATATCCGAACATTTATTTTTAAAAGAGCCTATCGTTTTTACACTTTTGCCGTGTTTCACTATTCTACCTCGCATCAGAAGTATTATCAACAAAAAGCCCTCAGGTGGATCAAACCAAAGGCTCATTACTTACCGATGCAGAATTGGTTAAAAATGGAATCCAACAGGTCTTCGGTCGTCGTTTTGCCCAGGAGCTCACCAATTGAATTCACAGCTGCCGATAGTTCAGCAGCCAAGAGCTCAATCGGTTCACTCTGGCGCAATGCAAGCAGCCTTAAAGATTCATCCAGAGCCGAAGAGCAACGCATGAGACCTTGGCGATGGCGGGAATTGATTGCTGCATAGCCTTGGTTATAAGAAGATTGGCATCCAATTGCTTTTTCAAAAACAAGCTCTTTCAGCCGGTCCAACCCCTTACCGGTCAGGCAAGAGATGGAAACTGTATCTTCACTGCCTATACCGGACGTAAAATTCCATTGTTGGCCCAAATCTTCTTTGTTGAGAACAACAATAAGCGGAGCCAAATCCTGTATTTCTTTGAAAAAAATCCGATCATCCTCTGAATAAGGGAGAGAGCCATCGACAACCCACACAATGATATCTGCGCGGGTAATCCATTCACGGCTGCGCCGTACGCCCTCTTTTTCTACGATATTGTCCGAATCTCTCAGCCCGGCCGTATCTACAAAAGTCATGGGGACACCCTCCATGTCCACATCCGCTTCTATTGTATCACGAGTCGTGCCGGCTATTTCAGAGACAATCGCGCGTTCCCGGTTCAGTAGCGCATTAAATAAACTCGATTTCCCCGCATTGGGTCTGCCTACAATAGCCACACCAACACCACTTCTCAGAATCTGTCCTTCTCTGAAGGTAGCAAGCAGCTGCTGGACAGTCTCTTTTGCACTCAAAAGGCGCTTTTGCAATCCTTCTGCTATGTCAGGAGAAATATCCTCTTCAGGAAAATCAATATAGGCCTCTACATGAGCTAGAGAACGAAGAAGATCATCCCGTATCTGGTCAAAAGCGCGTGAAAGCCCACCCGTCAGTTGATCAGAAGCTGCACGAGCAGCTCTCTCCGTACGCGCATGTATAATATCTACAACCGCTTCTGCCTGAGTTAAATCCAGCTGACCATTCAAAAAAGCTCTGCGAGTAAATTCTCCCGGATCGGCCAATCGAGCACCTGCGTCCAGAACCGTTTCGAGCACGTTCCGGGCAACAATCAAACCACCGTGGCAGCTGATTTCCACACTATCTTCTCCCGTATAGGAACGGGGAGAACGGAACACCGAAACCAGTACTTCATCAATAAGAGCTGACTCCTTACAAAGGTAACCGTGATGAATCGTATGGCTGGGAAAATCCCTGAAAGAGCCATTTTTCTTGGAGGAACGGCTGAAACAGGTTTCCACTATCGAGAAAGCTCCGGGGCCAGACACTCGAATCACAGCAATTCCTCCCTCTCCATACGGAGTAGCAATCGCTGCTATAGTATCAAAAACATCCATTTTCTCAGACGGGAAACCCCATAAACCGAAACTCAACCAGGCTCAAAAGAAAAGAGCTAAACTCTTCTCCTTATTCTTTCGAGGCGGTCTTCCTGGATTTGGAAACAGTTTTCCTGGGAGTCGGTTTTTTGACAGTCGCCTTAGGCTCCTTTTTAGTTGTCGCCTTTTTTGTCTTGGAAGCTGCGGGCTTTTTCGCCGTCTTTTCTGCCGTTTTCTTTGTCGAAGACTTTGCTTCTCCGGAAGCCTTTGTGGCCTTCTTTGTAGTTGTCTTTTTGGGGGCAGCGGTTTTAGCCCTGGTTTTTCTCGCCGGCTTTTCAGCCTCCGTATCGGCCTGGATAGAAGCTTCCTTATCTTTCAAACTCAGACGAACAGCATCTCCCCAAAAAGATTCCAGGTCATACCGCTGGCGAGTGTCATCACGCATCACGTGAACAACGACATCGTAATAATCCAGCACCACCCAACTGGTCCCGACCATGCCGTCCATACAGCGGGGATGGACACCGTATTTCTTAAAGACGTGGTCACGAATCTCGTTGATAATAGCCTTAAGATGAGGTTCACTTAAGCCACTGCAAATAATAAAGTAATCGGCCACGGAAGTAAGTTTCCTTACATCCAGTGCGACTATATTTTCCGCTTTGCGATTGTCTGCAAGCTCCATGCACGTCAGAGCCAATTGTCTCGAATCCATACTGTGTATTAGCGATGGTCACCTTCAATTCCCTCGATTGACAACCAAAGCCCCTCTAATATAGTGACTCCCTGGCAGAAATCAAGCTTACTCCTGCGGGTCTCCTCGCACCTCCCATCGCTTTTTTCAACCATTTATTCTTGACCCTGGCGAAACAAGAGGGCACGATTTCCGACGGAAACTTGGGTTGAGCCCGTCAATGCGACGAATGCTGTGAGTGGTTTGTCAGCTCAGGCGATTAGAACTTTTGTTCCAGTGGATATTGGAATACGAGAAAGGTGCGCTGATATGTAAGTGCGCACCTGTCTATAAAAATGTAAATGAGTAACAAAACAAAACGCGCCCCTCAGGGGGTGTCAGTGAAAAACAATCTATGAAAGAGTATCAGTCAGAAGAGATTCGTAATTTTGCTCTATTGGGTCATGCCTCCTCCGGAAAAACCATGCTAAGTGAGGCGATTTTGGTGAATGCCGGCATTATTGGGCGATTAGGCTCTATCGCAAACGGCTCCACTTTCTCAGACTATACCGATGAGGAAAAGAAACGTCAGATCTCCATTCAAACGTCCTTAATGAATTGCGATTGGAATGGGAAAAAGCTCAATTATATTGATAATCCGGGTTACCTGGATTTCATCAGCGAATCTCTGGGTGCGATTCGGGCCACAGATGCTTCTCTCATCGTGATTCACTCTGAAATGGGTGTGCAGATCGGTACTGATACAGCCTGGAATTACTCGTCTCGTGCTGATAAAGCCAAAATGGTCGCTGTCAATGCGCTGGATAGGGAACATGCAAACTTTGACCAGGTGCTTGAGCAGATCAATAAGAACTTCTCCGAATCACCCACTCCGCTCACTTTCCCCGTTAATCCCGGACTGGGCTTCAACCAGATCGTGGACGTTATAAATATGCAGCTGCTGACTTACCAAACCGATGGTTCTGGTAAATTTGAATCGGCACCCCTCACTGGAGACCTCAAAGCGCGCGCTGAAAGCTATTATGAATCCTTAGTGGAACACATTGCTGAATCCGATGACGCATTGACGGAAAAATTCTTCGAAGAAGGAACCCTTAGCCCCGAGGAAGTCAAAGCCAATCTCCACAACGCTTTTGTCAAACGGACACTCATCCCGCTTTTTGCTGTTTCCGCCGAGCAAAACATCGGTGTACAACCGATGCTTAACTTTATAGCCGATTACGGAGCCTCTCCCTTTGACCGCGCACCAGTCGTCGCTAAAAACAGCAATGATGAAGAAGTCACCCTTGATCCCAAATCCGCAGACCCGGTGGTTTTTGTTTTCAAGACGATTAACGAATCACACGTGGGCGAAATGCTCTTAATTCGTGTCTTTTCAGGAGAGCTGCTTTCGGGTACAGATTTATTTAATACCAAGTCGAATACGCCCGAGCGCGTCACACAATTATTCTTCCTCAATGGCAAGAATCGCGGTGCTGCCAATAAACTGGTAAGCGGCGACATCGGAGCTGTGGTTAAACTCAAAAACACACACACTGGCGACACTCTCTCCTTGTCCAAGAAAGCAGTCACCTTGCCGCCCATCCCATTCCCTCGTCCGAATATCCATGCAGCCCTCTCTCTTAAAGCAAAGGGCGAAGAAGAAAAGATGGCCGTAGGTTTGTCTCAAATACATTCAGAGGATCCTTCCTTTTTCTATATAGTAGACCCTGAATTGCATCAAACGGTGATCTCTTGCCAGGGGGACCTTCATATGGAAGTTGTTGCGGAAAAGATTCGCCAGCGCTACAAAGTCGATTTCGATCTGATTGAGCCCAAAGTACCATTCCGCGAAACGATCAAAGGCAAAGGCGAAGCCAAGTACCGCCATAAGAAACAATCCGGTGGAGCTGGACAGTTTGCAGAAGTCTGGATGCGCATTGAACCTAAACAGCGCGGTGAAGGTGTTGAGTTTATCCAGTCTCTGGTAGGTCAGAACGTAGATCGCTCCTTCGTTCCTTCCGTGGAAAAGGGTGTTAAAGCCGCATGCAAAGAAGGAATCCTGGCCGGCTATCGCATTGAAGATGTGAAGGTAGACTTTTACGATGGAAAAATGCACCCGGTCGACTCCAAGGATATTGCCTTTCAAATCGCCGGAAAAGAGGCCTTCAAGGAAGCGTTTACCGCTGCCAGACCTTGTCTTCTGGAGCCGATCAGCTTGGTTAAAATCGTCACCCCGGAAGCTTGCATGGGAGCTGTGATGGGAGATCTCTCCAGCCGCCGTGGTAAAATCCAGGGTATGGAGGCTGAAGGAATGAATCAGGTGCTTAAAGCCATGGTCCCTGCTATGGAGCTTTATCGCTACGCTTCAGCCTTGCGCTCCCTCACGGGTGGCCGTGGAATTCACTCGGAAGAATTCAGTCACTATGAAGAGATGCCCAAGGAGATGGAAGCGAAAGTGGTAGCCAAGAGCAAAGAGCTTAAGGCTGCACCTCAATCCTAGCTCTTATTGTTCACTCTAAATTGAAAACGTTAGGTGGAGTCAATTCCGCCTAACGTTTTTATGTTCAACCCAAGAGAGCCACACAGTTCTGCCCTTTGGCAACCGAGAGAAGGGATAAAAAATATTTTTTGGCAAAGCGAAAAAACTCCTCAGCCATAGGACAATCATTGGTAAGTGTTTTTCGCCGGCATCTCGTTCAAGAATTTCTCCTTGTCAGCAGAGTTCTTTGAAAGTACACTTCGCGGGTCACTCGCTTAAGAGGAGAGAGATTTGATACAATAGTAATTATATGCCAAGCGCTAATGATATTCGCAGAGGACAGGCTCTTATTTATAATAACGATGTCTGTGTTGTTCTTGAATGCACACACCGCACCCCTGGGAACCTCCGTGCTTTCGTCCAAGTGACATTACGTAGCCTGAAGACAGGAAAATCAACTGATGTCCGCTTCAGTTCCACTGAAAAGGTGGAAGTTGTCCCTATGACAACTCAGAAAATGGAATACAGCTACAAAGATGGAAATGACTTTGTTTTCTCTGATCCAGAAACCTACGAAACTGTCACTCTGACCCCGGAACTAGTGGGCAGCGCTGCTAATTATTTGACTGAAAACGCACTGATAACCGTCACTTTTGTGGATGGTAAAGTCGTCGGAATTGAGCTTCCTTCTTCCGTCGCTCTGTTAGTTACCGACGCACCCGACGGTATTCGAGGCGATTCTGCCAATAATGTAATGAAGACAGTAACACTGGAGACTGGCATCAATGTTCAGGCTCCGCTGTTTATTAAAACGGGCGAAAAAATTAAAATTGATACTCGCACGGGTAAGTACATGGAGCGCGCCTAAGCCTCCTATTTTACACAGTGAAAAGGGCGGCTTAAAAAACCGCTCTTTTTTTGAATCGTTTACTCTCGTTCACTATGAAGCAATACCATGATCTTCTGAAGCTCGTCCTGGAAAAAGGAACATGGACGTCCAACCGAACCGGAGTTAAAACGAAATCCTACTTCGGAGCCCAGGCTCGTTTCCCCCTGGCAGACACTTTTCCGCTGCTCACGACCAAAAAAGTCCACTTACGCTCCAT
>DBPU01000034.1:0-986 GCA_002305615.1 Verrucomicrobia bacterium UBA1412
TCGGCCAATATGGCTCGCGCCGATATCAATAGCATTATCAGCCACCCGAATGTGGATTTCATCGCCACAGCCGATGTTGATTCCGGATATCTGGCCTCCATTAAAAAGGATTTGGCCGATAAATGTCCCAATCTGAAAGTTTATGCCGATTATCGTGAACTTTTGGAAAAGGAAAAAGATTTGGATTGCGTCTCGGTCACCACTCCTGATCACTGCCACGCTGTGATGGCTATGAGCGCCATGCAAAAGGGGCTTCATGTCTATTGTCAGAAACCTCTGACTCACGATATCTATGAATCCCGCACCCTGGCCAAATTTGCCGCCAAGAAGAAACTGGTCACCCAGATGGGTATCCAGATTCACTCCGAAGGCGTCTACCGCAGCACGGTCAAGATGATCCAGAGCGGCATTATCGGCAAGATCAAGGAAGCTTACTCCTGGTGCGGTAACCGCCATTGGGGTTCCAATGATCCTCGGCCTACAGGCAGCGACCCGGTACCTTCAAATCTCAACTGGGATCTCTGGCTCAATACAGCCTCAGAGCGCCCCTTCGTGAACGAAATTTATCATCCGAGCAACTGGCGTAAAGTCCAGGATTTCGGAACAGGTATCTTTGGCGATATGGGCTGCCATATCTTTGACCCGGTCTTCAAGGCACTGGGCCTGACGGCTCCCATTTCTGTCCGCTCCGAAGGACCGCGCCCGAATGATTACTTCTGGGGTCTGAAGACTGAGATGCTCTATATCTTCCCCGGCACTCCTTATACGGCCGAAGACACCATCAAGGTGCATTGGTATGACGGTCCCGGCGAGCGTCCGCCCAAAGAAATCATGGAGCTGGTGCCGAATATGCCGGCTTTGGGTTCCATCTTTATCGGTGAAAAGGGTGTTCTGGTTATCCCGCACATTGCCGCCCCGGTCGTTTATATGAAGGAAGGCGATAAATACGTGGAATTTGAGGATGACGACGAGCTTAAGCGCCTCTC
>DBPU01000034.1:1021-3169 GCA_002305615.1 Verrucomicrobia bacterium UBA1412
ATCGCCTGCAAGTTCCCGAAGACGACCCTCAAATGGAATGCTTCCCGCATGAAGTTCGACCTCAAGGAAGCAACCAAACTGGTGGAGCGCAAATACCGCAAAGGTTGGGACGTTAAAGGTCTTTAATCGTTTAACCGAGAGGCTGCCACAGACACATTCTGAAGCGCAGTCTCTCTTCTGAACTCCAAAGAGCCGTGAGTTAGCGATTCGTTAACAACGGCTCTTTCGATTGATAAAATGTTTAAAAATCTGGTAGGAATTGAAATTGGAGGCACCAAACTCCAACTGGTGATCGCCGATGAGAAAGCCCGCATCCTCAATCAGTATCGGTTGCATGTCCGCAAAGAACTGGGAGCTGAGGGGATTCGTGAGCAGATCGGGCGCTTCCTCTACGAGTGGAGGCGGCATCACCTCAATATCTCGGGAATCGGTGTCGGTTTTGGAGGCCCGGTCGATGTAGCGTCGGGAAAGATTATCTGTTCGCATCAGATTCAGGGCTGGGATCAGTTTAATTTCAAAGAGTGGATTCTTTCGGTTTATGGCCCCACCTGTGTGCATCTGGAAAACGATGCGAATACAGCAGCGCTCGGGGAATCTCTTTGTGGAGCCGGTAAGGGCTGCAACCCGGTCATGTACGTAACTCTGGGCAGCGGTGTGGGTGGCGGCGCCGTCGTGGAAGGCAAAATCTACCATGGAGCCCACCCGGGTGAGGTCGAGATTGGCCATGTGCGCCTTGATAAAGAGGGCCGCACGGTGGAATCCTGCTGCTCCGGCTGGGCGGTCGACCGGAAAATACTCTCTTCTATTCAGGAAAAACCCGATAGCCTCCTGGCTCAACTCTGTGCCGCTATGCCCTCTAAACAGGCGGCTGCTCTTCTGCCCGCTCTCCGTCAGGGAGATGAAGAGGCACGGAGAATTCTCGATGAAACGACTGATGATCTGGCTTATGGGCTTTCTCATGCGGTTCACCTACTTCATCCGCAAGCGATTATTCTGGGAGGGGGTCTCTCTTTACTGGGTGAACCTCTTCGCTTGGCGGTCGCCCAAAAAATTAAGCGCTATGTGATGCAGGCTTTCCAGCCCGGCCCCGAAATCAGGCTTGCCCAACTGGGAGAACAGGCTGTTCCGATAGGCGCTCTGGAGTTGGTCAGAAATTCCCGCTAGAACGAACTCCACGGCATCATACAGAAAAAGGCACGATGTTATTTCGTGCCTTTTTTCGTTCGTTTTATCCTAGGAGACTAGGCCTCTTCGTTGGAGGAGTCTTCTCTGCTCGGAGATTGCGACTCTACCCTTCTGACCTTGCGATGATGCTTTTTCTTTTTCTCTCCGGCACCGCCGCCTTCTCCGCCGCCATAGTATTCATAGTAATCGTGGTAGTAATAGTAGCTGTCGCTGCCTGATACATATCCACGGTTGAAGACCAAACCCATCAAGGGTGCCTTACGGCTGCGCAAGCGCTTCAGACACTCCCGGGCATAACGAACCGATGTAAAGGCTCCGCGGACTACGAAGAGAACACCTTCTACCTTGCGGGCCAGGTTACTGGTATCATCCGTAGCCAAAAGAGGCGCAGAGTCAAAGACAATGTAATCATAACGAGTCTTCATCTCTTTCAGGAACACATCCAGAGAAGGAGATAGAAAAAGCTCGCCCGGGCTCTTTTGCAGCTTGCCGCTGGAAACCAGGTCCAAGCCCTCGATCATTGTCGGGCGGATAATCGCGTCAGCAGAAACTTCTTGGCGCAAAAGCTCCACAAACCCCGGAGTTGCGGGAAGCCCAAACTTCTTGCAAATAGTTCCGCGGCGGATATCGCCATCCACCAGGAGGACCCGAGAGTTGCCCATCGCCAACGAGACGGCCAGGTTGGCTGCGATGGTAGATTTACCCTCGGAGGGCACTGAGCTTGTGATGCAAATCGTCTTGGGCGCTTCCCCATCCGGATAGGAGAAAATAATGGATGAGCGCAAATTGCGGAAGGATTCCACCAGTGCGTGACTATCTGGATTTTCCTCCGATAGCAGGTGGATATCAGTATCCTTCTGGAAAGCTTTTATCTCCGGGACCTGGCCCAATACGGTTTCCGGAAATTGGTCGCGCATTTCTCCGATCGTACTGAAACTATCATCAAAGAGATCAATCAGGTAA
>DBPU01000034.1:3216-16394 GCA_002305615.1 Verrucomicrobia bacterium UBA1412
AGCTTCTGGAACATGTCCTGTTTGCGAACCAAATCCTCCTGCATGTTGGCAAACTCGACCAGCATTTTATCTGCGGCTGAAGCCTGCGCCTGCATTTTGTCAAAATCCAGTTGTAGCTGCTTCACCCGAATTTCCAGAGCATCTCGCTGAGACTTAATGATATCCATGGATAATTCTCTGAAGCTATCCACAACGCGCTGCAAAGCCGATATCTGCTCATCCAGATCACGAATCTTCTGATGCGAATCCCGCAGGAATTCCGAAAGGTCTTCACGGTTGGATTTCAATTTCTCGAGCTCCTGCAAACTCTTGTAGTATTCAGCCTGAGGCTTAGCCAAAGCCGCTGCCATTTCTGCGCCTACATCTCCACCCACCGCGCTGGCACCGGCACTGGTCCCGCTCTCGCGCATGACTGCCGCCTGGATTTGCTCGGGCGTCATCTGGTTGAGGGCATCGAGAAGCCGCGTGCTGCGGTTAAGCTCCATATTGATGACTCCCAGCTCCTGGGCTCTCCCCGAACCCACCTGCTCGAGCATCACCACGTTATTGGTCGCGCGAAAGTTGGAAATCCCGTCACGAAGAAATTGAATATCTTTATCCAGAGTGGCCAACTGATTGGTCAGGGATTCAAAAGTCGTTTCAGAAGTCTGCTGGCGCAGTTCGCGCTTAAACTCCAGATAGGACTCCATAACCGCATCGAGATACTCTTGAACCAGAAGAGGATCCTCACCTGTGGCCGTCAGGGTCAGCGTCTGATTGCGGAGGCTATCCCGAGAGCTGAAATCAAACATCTTCGCATTGGGGTTCAACGCCAGACGCGCCTCCCAGGACTCCTTGATTTCGGGATGGCTTGCCAGAATCTTATTCATGGCACGATCTTGAATTTCGCGGCTCTTGAGCATCTCGCTCTGGGTCCCCATGAAGTTTTGTATCTCATCGGAAACCAGTTTTTCTGAAATGGCCATTCTCTGGGCCATCACCATTTTACCCTCCGATTGGAAGGAGGGCGGCGACATGGTCACATAGGTCAAGGCTCCGCCAATGCCCAAAATGACGCCCAAAAACATGATCCACCAATACTTTTTCAGCAATATTCTGTAGCGATGCACACGGGACATCAGCATACCGGCGATGGAAAAACGATCCTCTTGCATTTGCGGTTGCAAGCCCTTCACGTCCTTCGGGCCCTCGGGTCTTATTTCTCTCGAGTCCATTAGTCTAGTATCTCTCTTTGATAAAGTTGGTTATGTTTACAAGATATCTTATCTGAAGAAGCTCTGAGGCACATAAATCTGGTCTGCCGCCTGAATATCCATATCTTCTTCCAGTTTGCCTTCTTCCACTACACTTTTAACATTGATGGTGAAGGAGCGGCGCTCGCCATCTTCCATGACTCGGGTGAGCTTGACCTTCTTCAAGTTGGCAAAATCGGTCCCGCCACCCGCTTTGGCGATCGCCATAGCAACGGTATAAGTCTCACCAGGCAGAAGCTGGTAAAGGCCCGGAGTTTTCACATACCCCTGAACACTGAAAGTCCCGATATTGGTGTAAGCGATTGAAGAAATACTAACGCGGACGGTGGCGCGCTTATAGTGAGTACTTTCGAGCTCTTTTTTTACATCGAAAGCGACCTGGCGGCAGGTTTTACCCGCAGCTCTGATCAAACCCTCAAAATAAGGAATCACTAAATCACCCGAATCGGTCACAGTGAGCTTGATCGGCAAATCTCTATCTTCAAAAACCTGATAATCAAGAACGTATCCCTTTTGAAGTTTCTGGACGTCATCCAGAGTGTTCATATCCAGCAGGGGCGGAGTTTTGAATTGATTAGTTCCTTCCCCCTGCGCTTTAGCTCCGACAACAAAAGAGAACATACAGGCAAACAGCAAAAACACGGCTGCAAACCCTGTTAATTTCTTTATACTTTTCATTTTTATTTCTATATAAATCTTAATTCACTCCTAGAAGGTATACTGGATTCCCAGCATCACCTGATGCACATCATAGTCGCTATAGGCGGCATTATCCCTTTCATACGAATAGTAAGTATAGCGCAGAGAGGGCTCCCACTTTTCCAGGAAAGTGTAAGCAATTCTGATACCACCTGCATAATAGGAAGCGTTTTCCGTATTGCGGTTGCGGTATTGAATGCCAGTCTCCTTATAAAAATTAACAGAACCGTAAATATCAATCGGAAAATCCCGAATAAGGGAAAGTCGGATGGTGTCTTGAATGGAAATGAGTTCCTGGTTGTCGGAATTCCAGCTCAAACGGTTATCGCGCCTGACGCTCAGAGTGTTATCAAGCCAGGGAGTGAAGAGATAACTCGCCTGACCGTAGGCATACCAATCATTGATATCTTCGGTAACAGGATCATTATCATTTGCAAAGAAAGTGGCATAGTTATATCCTCCACCGACTCTGAATTTCAGCCGGGGCCCCGCCTTCATGGCAAAGAAAGGCCCGACATCAAGCCTGAACTGGTCGTTGATGCTGTTGCTCTTGCCATGTTTCGAAAAGAAGTGGACCGGGTCGTTGAATTCTAAACCTGTCTGGACATTAGGAGTAATGAAATAGGTCGCAGACTGTGTGAAAAGGCCCGAATTACGGTCCATGTATTCATAACGGCTGCTGTTGGAGTGGAACCACTGCCAGTCAAAAGAACCCGTGAAGAGAAAAGCGCCTGTATCCCAATCAATTTCTCCACCCAGTTTATTATCGTAGCGGCCGAAACGCACCGCCTCAATATCAGCAAACTCGCCGCCGGATTGCATCGTATAAACGGTATTAATATCTTCCTGATAAGAAAAGGCTTCTCGAAGTTTGATGTGGGTTTCCCCCACGAACATGTGATAGGCAAACTCTGAATCCGGGGAAATGATCGGCGCGTAGGTATTGATATCCGTATTTTTGGTATAGAGATCAGTCCCTATTCCCAGTGTAAAATCAATACTGTTAAAATCGGAAATCGCGCGATAGACATCAAATTTCACCTCCGGCCGGAGGATAATATCGTCTTTACTGCCGCTGGTAGTACGTGAAGAACGGCGAACATTGCTGTTATACTCCACGTCCATCCTGGGGCGAATACCAAAATTCCATTTTTCCCAGGTGAGAAAATGACCTGCCTTCGTTTCTGTCTGGCCACTGATGATCGCCTCGGCCTTAGCTTCACCGGAAGTGGAGCGTTGGCGAGAGACCTGGGCCTGAAGCTGAGCTGTCGCTGCCGGGCCGAAAACAAAAGTCCCCGCGACACAAGACAACCCCACCCCTTTGAAGAAACGGACTCTATTTAAATTATATTTATTCACCGTTCAACCGCAAATAAACCGGCGCGAAAGGTATTTTCGCAGTAACAAGGGCCAATTTCAATAAGATTTTTGGCCATCTTTCCCGGCTTTCTAAAATCTTCCCGCCATAAAGAAGTGACAAAGTTGCCATCGGAGCTTATACTCCCATATGAAGAGGACAGATTTTGTCCTGTAACCAAAAGAAACTATGCGATCAGATACCATTAAAAAAGGATTCGAGCGTGCGCCTCATCGCTCACTGCTTCGGGCGACGGGTGCGATCATGTCCGAAGATGACTTTAACAAACCCTTTATCGCTATCGCCAACAGCTATATTGATATTATACCCGGCCACATTCATCTCGATGAGGTCGGGCAGATGGTTAAACGGGCTGTACGCAAAGCCGGTGCTGTTCCCTTCGTTTTCAACACCATCGGTGTGGATGATGGAATCGCCATGGGCCACAGCGGGATGAAATACTCTCTGCCCAGTCGTGAATTGATCGCCGACTGCATGGAAACGATGCTCCGGGCTCATTGTTTTGACGGCATGATCTGCATCCCCAACTGCGATAAGATCGTCCCGGGCATGTTGATGGCTTCGATGCGCGTGAACCTTCCGACCCTTTTCGTGAGCGGCGGTCCCATGGCAGCGGGTGTCCTCAATCGGGACTCAGCCCAGGCCACGCCGTTTTCACTGGCACAAAAAGCCGGCGACCTGATTTCGGTCACCAAGGGCGTAGGTGCCAAACAGGCTGGCCAGATCACTGAAGCTGAGCTGGAAAAATTAGAGCGACTCTCCTGCCCCGGGTGCGGTTCCTGCTCGGGCATGTTCACCGCCAACAGCATGAACTGCCTTTGTGAGGCTCTGGGAATGGCACTGCCGGGCAACGGCACCATTCTGGCAACATCCAAGGAACGTGAAGCACTTTACCGGGCCGCTGCCAAACAGATTATCCGACTGATCGAAATGGATTTGAAACCGCGTGATATTGCGACTTTGGAAGCTTTTGACAACGCTCTTGCACTGGATGTCGCCATGGGCGGCTCCACTAATACCATTCTGCATACGTTGGCGGTAGCCCGTGAAGCGGGTATTGAATACAACATTGAGCGGATTGACGCCATTTCCCGCCGTGTCCCCTGTCTCTGCAAGGTCTCCCCATCCTGCGATTATCATATCCAGGATGTGCATCGTGCCGGAGGTATCCATACCATATTAGGTGAGCTGCGCCGTATCGATGAGGCCGCCGGATACGTCAACGGCCAATACGTCAAAGCCGAAAAGCCCTCACGGCCGCCCATCCTCAATGTGAAGGCAAAAACCGTCACGGGGAAAACTCTTGGAGAAAATATCGATGACTGGGATATGCGCTCGGGCCGCCGCCTGCGTGAAGCCGAAACCGTTCGCTGTTCCGGTGCCTGCGCTCAGGCCGATTCGGATGGCACCTTGAGCAATCGTCCCTCGGAGTTCCTCCAGGGTGATCCCCTGGGTCTCCTGCTCTGGCGAGTTGCCGCTGCCTGGAACCTGGCTGATGCGGCTGCTTTCACCGCGATTCTGGAAGAAAAGGGTCAGGTGAAGCTTGCTGCTGATAAGATTTTTAAGGGTGAAGCCAATATCCTGACGGGTATGGCCGAATATCTAAAAGAACATCAACCCCGTATCCGTGCTGAGCTGGCCATGGGCGCCAATCAGTCCGCAGGGGTCCTGCTCTGGAAGTACGAAGGAACCGCAAAGAAACGTTTTGGCGTCCTGCGCGGCACTCTGGGCCAGCAGAATTGCTTCCGCTCCATTACGCTGGAAACGAATGAGAAAAAGATCGCCCGCTTTGAACCTGCCGGCATCGTCCCCTACGATTCCACGTTCCTCTTCAATCCAAAAGATTGCATCCGCGATTTGGCTCATGCCTATACAATCGATGGCGGACTCTCCATTCTCTATGGGCAGCTGGCTCCGGAAGGCAGTGTCGTGAAAACAGCAGGTATTTCTCAAGGTTTTAAAGATTACTGCGGACCGGATTTCGTTTTTGAGGGACCTTGCATTATCTTCGAGAGCCAGGATGAAGCCTGCGAAGGCATTCTGGGAGGAAAGGTTAAGCCCGGTGATATTGTCGTAATCCGCAATGAAGGTCCTCGCGGTGGCCCGGGTATGCAGGAGATGCTCTCTCCGACCAGTTACATTGTGGGAATGGGTTTGGGCGACAAGGTTGCGCTCATTACCGATGGCCGCTTCAGCGGAGGCACCTCGGGCGCATGCATCGGCCACGTCTCTCCTGAAGCTGCCGAAGGCGGTCCTATCGGACTCCTGAAACAGGGTGACCGGCTGCGGATTGATTTTCCGAATCGGAAAATTGATATTAAAGTGGATGAAAACGAGCTCAATGCCCGTAAGGCGAATTTCAAACCGTTTCGCAACGAAGTCACAGGATGGCTGGCCCGCTACCAGAAACTGGTCACTAACGCCAGTAAAGGCGGCATCCTGATGAGCTGATACTCTTCACAATACGCAAGTATTGCCTGAAAAACAATTACACCTTGTGAACCTGAAAGCTCACAAGGTGTGATTGTTTTCTAACGAAATACTAAAAGATTACAGGGAATAGACGTAGAAGTGACGGATGCCTTTTCCCTTTACAGGGTTGGGCTCTGACCTCTTAACATCCATATCCATAATCGCGGAAGAAACCTGTTGAGGACGGCATCCAATTTCTTTTGCAATATGAGAAACTGAAAAACCTTCTCCCTGGTTCTTCTGAAGAAAACTCTTAATCAGACTTTTTACTTCCTTCTTGCTGCGACGCGGATTCCGATGGGAAGAAAAGTGACTTACTTTTATTCCTTTTAACGTAGGAATCGCTCTAATCTTGAAATACGTAGCTTCCGTATCTTTCAAGACTTCGTCCAGCTGCGCTCTCTTTTTAGTGAATGTGTCTAACAATTCAATAATCTGAGACCTGATATCTTCCAGGTCTTTGATTAAATCAACGGCTGTAAAATCCATCATCTTAATTCTCCTATAAAAAAGAAGCACCATTACTTCTTCACAGGATTAGTAGCATGGTTAGTGCCATATTTCAAACTTTTTTAAAAATTTTTTTCATCTTCCTCATTTTTGGCGGAGAAAAAGTCTACTTGTTCTTCAGAACCCGCCCCTCGTTCAACTCCATAATGCGATTGATACAACGGGGTATTTCCTTTGCGTAGTGCGTTACAAAAATGAGTGTAGCTTTTGTCAAAACGATTGCTTCATCAACTGATTCCAGTATTCGCGACCGATAAAAAATATCCAGTCCCTGACATATTTCATCCAGTATTAGAAGACGCGGACGGTTCACTACAGCTCTTGCCAGAAGAATCATTCTTTGATCACCCAGAGATACATTTCCAAAATCATCATCGGCAATTGAGGAGAGCTTCCAGCGCTCAATCCACTCCTCCACCCTCTCCTGCTGAGCCGGGTTGGCGGCCGTATGCAAACCAGCTGAATGAAAGAAGCCCGAGGCAATCACCTGACGGCAGGTCCATCCGCTCGGGTAGTGCAGATGCAGCTCAGGTGAAAGCCAGCCCATTTTCTGGCGGATTTGCCAGAGTGAACGCGTGGAGTTGTAATGCTCGCCCATGACACGAATGGAAAGTGAATAGGCCAGCGGATGATCTCCCTGAATCAAGCTCAGGAGGCTGGTCTTGCCTGCACCGTTGGGGCCCAGAAGAAGCCAATTCTCACCGGGATAAATTTTCCAATCTATTTGATCCAGAATGACTCTTTCTCCAATATGGAAAGATACTTTTTCCAATTCCACCAGGGGTTCCTCCTCGTTGGCTGCCGGTTCCGATGAAGTTATATTGGCTGGGAGCCTTGAAGTGGAGAGCGATGCCCATTCCCGTGAAAGCCGTCTCGCCAATGGGTGAGCCAACATATCTTCTTTAGACCCCTTGGCCACGACGCGTCCCTCATCCAGAAGAAGAAGATGGGTCACCGGCTCCAGCAATTCATCCGGACGGGCCAGAAGTGTAAAAACGGGCATCCCCAGCTGCATTAATTGATTCAGGAGATGATGCAACACCTGGCGGGTCTGAACATCCAGACCGCCAAAGGGTTCATCCAGAACCAACAGCCTGGGCGAATGCAGAAGCGCATTGACCAGGATCAATTTCCGCTGCTCGCCATTGGAGAGATGGAGGAGCTTTCGGCTCAAGAGCTCGGGCTTGAGCCGCATCCAGTCGAGGAACTGCCGGCGCTTCTCCTCAAAAACTTCAGGCTCCACTCCCCTGTGGCCGATTTCAAAGGGGTTAATTTCCTCCACCCATTGGCGGGAGATAAACGCATCGGCCGTGAGGGAACCTTCCCCAAGTCCGCTGTGCCAACGGGATTGATAGAAGGAGCTCTCGGAAGTCAAAATACGCCGATGCACTTCCGGAGAAATGTGCATCACCGGGCGGCGATTGGCCAGAGCGGGAATCTCCATGCACTCGGGTACCTGAGGCAGATTCAGATGAATTTGCCCATGCAAAGGAGGAACCCTCCGGGTGAGCGCTTCGGCGAAGTAGCGCTTACCCGAGGCATTTCCACCCAAGGCAGCCCACTGTTCGCCCGGCCGCCAGAGCCACTCAACGCCAGAAAAAATTGGAGACTCTCTGGAGTCGCGCAGGGTGACATTTTCCCATTTTATCCAAAAATCAAAATTGTCGTTCATCGGTTCAATCAGCCAAAGGTAAAGGCCAATCCTCGGCTTGTTCAACCGCAGATTGGCCCTGTAAATTCATTCTAAATATGAATATTAACTATTTTGAAGCGGCTCTTGAGACGGGGTCTCTTTTTTCACGTTCAAAGTCAGATGCAGATCGCGGAGCTGCGACTCCTCCACTTTGCCCGGGGATTGAGTCATCAGGCAGGCGCCTTTCATGGTTTTGGGGAAAGCAATAACGTCGCGAATACTGGTTGAACCGCAAAGCATCGCTACCAGACGGTCAAAACCCAGAGCGATTCCACCATGCGGCGGGGCTCCGTACCGGAAGGCCTCCAGCATATAACCGAAACGACTCTGAACCAGATCAGGCGGAATCTTCAACACCTCTTCAAAAATCGTCTTCTGCACAGAGGGCTGATGAATACGGATGGAACCTCCGCCCAACTCTACTCCATTAACCACAATATCATAGTGCTGGCCACGTACCTTCAACGGGTCATCCTTCAAGAGAGGGATATCCTCGACAACCGGCGACGTGAAAGGATGATGAGAAGAATACCAGCGTTCCATCTCCGGATCATAGCTCATGAGAGGGAAATCGACCACCCAGAGGAAATTAAACTGATCGGCCGGTATCTGGAGTTTGCCCTGCGCTTTGAGAAGCTCGGCACAATAGAGACGTATCCGGCCCAGAATTTCGCAGGCACGCAACCATTCCTTGTCAGCCGCAAAGAGGATCAGGTCCCCTTCTTCAACCTGAAGCTTCCGGGTGAGCGCCTCTTTCTCAGATTCGCTGAAGAACTTGGCGATAGGCGACTTCCAGTTTCCGTTTTCCACCTTGATGGAGGCAAGGCCTTTGGCGCCCAGACCGGTAGCGATTTCGGTCATCGCCTCCAGTTGACCCTGAGTCGCACCTGCCAGCCCCTTGGCGTTGATGGCCTTGACCACACCGCCGGCGGCAACGGTGCCGCTAAAGACTTTGAAAGCGCTTGTTTTGAATTCCTCGGAGAAATCATTCAGTTCCATCCCAAAACGGGTATCGGGCTTATCAATTCCCCAGCGGTTCATGACTTCATGGAAGCTGATCCGCGCGAAAGGCGTAGGAATATCGATATTGCGCGCCAATTTCCAGACGCGCTTCAGGAGACCCTCGATCAGGCAGTAGATATCCTCCCGTTCGATAAAGGACATCTCGATATCGAGCTGGGTGAACTCAGGCTGGCGGTCGGCACGCAGGTCTTCATCGCGGTAGCAGCGCGCCAACTGGAAATACTTTTCCACACCGCTCACCATCAGTATCTGCTTGAACTGCTGGGGCGATTGCGGCAGCGCATAGAAGTAACCGGGCATATTCCGGAAAGGAACAATAAACTCCCGGGCTCCCTCGGGGGTGGATTTGAAGAGAGTCGGCGTCTCCACTTCCAGAAAGCCTTGTTCATCCATGTAAGTCCTCAGCTCCATGGCGATTTTGCTGCGCAGGCGCAAATTATTGATCATCTCCGGGCGGCGCAGGTCCAGATAACGATACTGAAGGCGGAGCTCTTCATTGACCTTGAGCGTCGTCTCGGAGTCATTTATCGGGAAAGGAAGAACGGCGGCCTGGTTTAAAATTTCCAGTTCTTCAACGACGACTTCGATTTCTCCGGTCGGGATGCGATCGGTCGGGTTGTTGCCGGGACGGCGGCGCACCTTGCCGGTAAGAGCGATGACGCTTTCACTGCGGAGGCTCGAGGCAGTGTTAATAATCTCAGCCGATAAATTCGAGGGGTCAAAAACGGCTTGGGTAATCCCCTCGCGGTCGCGAATATCAATGAAAATCAGACCTCCCAGGTCGCGGCGCAAGTGCACCCAACCCATCAGGGTAACTTTTTCTCCGATATGTTGAGCTCTGAGCTCATTGCAATGATGTGTGCGTCTCATACTTTTACCTTGCTGCAAGAGAGTTTTAATCCCATTGCCGGCGGCGCGAATTCTCCCACACCGCTCTCGCAAAGTCAATGCGCCGGCAGCTCCCGGTTTTTCTCAGGATTTGCAGGCTCCACGGCGATTGCCTTAGCGCAATTAAAGAAAAAAATGGGTTCCGGATTACTTATCTTTTTGCGGAAAAGCGCCTTATATTCACAGAATACCGAAGTTAAAGAGCCGCTTCCTCCCGGGCTAGAGTTTATCGTTGATTTTTGGTTTGGAATCCTTTATAAGGGGTGCGTGTGCGTCCCATCACCGGACGCATTTTATAAAGAATACGAAATATGCCAGTTAAAGTTGCTATCAATGGGTTCGGGCGCATCGGCCGTTTGGTTTTCCGTGCGATTTCCGAACAGGGTCTTATCGAAAAAGGGATCGTCGACGTCGTTGCTGTGGGCGATATCGTCCCTGCAGACAATCTTGCTTATCTCCTCAAATACGATTCCATTCAAGGTCGTTTTGCTGGTACGGTGGATTTCAAACAATCCACTCCTGATAAAGATCCCGATGTCCTGGTGGTCAATGGGAAAGAAATCAAAGTCGTCAGCGCCAAGGATCCCTCGGGTCTTCCCTGGAAAGATCTGGGCGTAGACGTGGTCATTGAATCCACGGGTCTTTTCACCGATGCCACCAAGGCCAAAGGCCACATCACCGCGGGTGCCAAGCGCGTCATCATCTCCGCTCCTGCAAAGAACGAAGATATCACCGTTGTCATGGGCGTCAATAACACGCTCTATGATCCTGCAAAGCATTTCATCGTTTCCAATGCCTCCTGCACCACCAACTGTCTGGCTCCGCTGGTCCATGTCCTCCTCAAAGAAGGCATCGGCCTGGAAGAGGGTCTCATGACCACTGTTCACAGCTATACAGCCACCCAGAAGACGGTGGATGGCCCCAGCCGCAAGGATTGGAAAGGCGGACGTTCCGCAGCCATCAACATCATTCCTTCCACCACGGGAGCCGCCAAGGCAGTGGGTTTGGTTTGCCCTGAAGTCAAAGGCAAGCTGACCGGTATGTCCCTGCGCGTACCCACCCCGACCGTCTCCGTGGTTGACCTGACCGTCAAGACCACCAAGGAAACCTCTTATGAAGAGATTTGCAAACTGATGAAGAAAGCCAGCGAAACCTATCTCAAGGGCATTCTCGATGTCACTTCTGACCAGGTTGTCTCCTCTGATTTCATTCATTGCACCAAGTCCTCGATCTTCGATGCGGGTTCAGGTATCGGTTTGAACAGCAAGTTCTTCAAGCTGATCAGCTGGTACGATAACGAATGGGGTTACAGCTATCGCGTGGGCGATCTGTTGGCCTACATGATCCAGAAGGGTATCTAATTGACCTTCCTTTAAAGGATCATTTGCTCTAGCTAAAGAGCAATATAAGAAAAGAGAGTATCTGCGAAGATACTCTCTTTTTTATTTGGTTTTTTGCCCCGTGAAAGGGAGGTTTGGTTTAGTTAAAGCTTGAACGCTTTTCTCAGCATGGCGATGCTCTTAGGCACAGCCGTAGCCGCGTCTTCCTTACCTTCAAACTCCAGGCCGATATAGCCCGAGTAGCCCGCACCGGTCACGATCCGGGCGATCCTCTCGTAGTCCAAATCCAGGGTATACCACTCGCCTCCGCCGTAATAGGTCTTGGCGTGCATGTAGCCGATCCGCGGAGCCAGCTTGGCGATTTTATCATACGGCTCTTCGAGGAAGTTGCCCGTATCACACATCATCCCCAGCCACGGCGAATTGACGGCATCGACAATCCGGATAACGCCCTCGGGGTTCGAGGTCAGGCCCCAGTGATTTTCCAGGTTGAGCACGACGCCGCACTCCTGTGCCTTGGGGATACATTCACCGATGCAATCAATACACATCTTGAAGGCATCATCCAGAGTGTAACCCTCAATGGGCGGTTCGATTCCGCGGGCTTCCATCAGCCCATCAAAAGATTTTATGGTGTTCCAGCGTCCGCTGTTGAGCCGGATGGAAGGAATCCCCATCTGGTAGGCCAGCTCGATGCAGTGCTTCGTATGTTCAATATTCTTTTTGAGCACCTCTTTATCGGCATAAACAAAGCCCTGGTGAATCGATAGAGCGCACAAATCCACTCCCGCAAGGAAGGCATGGCGCTTGATGCGGTTGAGGTACGCCTTCTCCTCACTCTCCATCTGGCGATGGAGCACTTCGACCGCGATTCCCATTTCTCCGGCATGGGTGATCACATCTTCCATGGGATACTTCTCCGGCTTGAAATGCCAGTAGCTGTAACTGGATACCGCCAGCTTCACGGGCGCCTTGGACGCGGCTGCATTTGAAGAGAGAAGTTTTTGAGATCCTTTGGTCTGAGCCCCCGCAAAGGAAGGGAGAACCAGCCCGGCCGCACCTGCCAAAGTACCCGCCAGGAAATTTCTGCGTGATTGTTTCATCATATCTGTTTGTATCTGTATATTTTGAAAATTATGAACCTAACGCACCGACTCTAGCCGATTTATCAACGGAAGACAAACCGGAAAAATGTCGTTTTTTTAGAAACGCCGAAACGGCAGAGCACGGGAGAACAGAGGAGAAAAAAAGGAGCTGGTTTGCCGGAAACTGCACCCGCAGCCTCCCATGATTAAAACAACGAAATCAAGATAAAACAAACCAGCCAGTCTCTTTATATCGTCCCAAGCGAGTTTGTCCAATCTTTTTTTCCTGAATTTATGCGTCTACCTCCTATTCTGCTGGGAGAAAGGAAAATAGAGGATGATCTCTTTTACTTGAACGGGATGAAAAAAATCTGAAAACCTCAGGTTTCCTTCACCTTCCAGGTCTCCTGCCCTTCTTCGTCAGCAGGCTCCAGTTCCCGGTAATTCCCGAAGGAGATATCCACTTTGGAAATCAGATGGCCTCCGGTCTTATCCGCCAGGACTTTTACCAGATTGCTCAGTTCCAGGGCGGCATTTTTACGGGCCAAGGCCAGGTTCTCGGGAGTGTTCGCCTCGGCAATTACCAGCTCGCGCAATTTCCCACGCATCTGTGCATGGATTTTCTGGGTGCTGCAGCTGAACCAATCGGTCAAGCGGTCGTAGAATCCCTTTTCGGTCATGATCCAGATTTTGGCCGGGTCGCTCTGAACCTGAATCAGCTCCTCGTCCAGCCGAAGCTCCGGCAGAAAGAGGCTGAGCTTGCCCGTTGCGCCGTCATAGAGAATATCGCCTGAGGAGAGGTTGCTCAGCGAGACGCAGTACTGCACACGGTTATCG
>DBPU01000123.1:0-5071 GCA_002305615.1 Verrucomicrobia bacterium UBA1412
AGGCTGCAACAATGCCGATGGCGCCCGCAGTGCAGATGAGTGTTGTGAGTGTTTTAGTGTTCATAAGGGCATAAGTATTTATGTTGTTAGTGAATCATCGCAAACTTGGGGTCTTTATTTTGTTTCACCTGAGGAGCCAGAACCGGAGGGATCAAACTTAGAAAACATTCCGGGAGTGTATTGGGGTTCTTCTGTAGCAGCGCCGGGGTTGAGGGCGTATTGGAGATGTTTTTCCACGATGTCAAAGTAGCCGCCATAAGGATTGCCTTCGTGAGCATACTTTTGTCGCAACTCGTTTAGAAGTTCCAGACGGGCTTGGGCCGTTTCGGGCGTGATGGTGTCGTGAACCAGTTGACGTCCAATTATATTACCGCTTCGTACATTTTCATAACTATAACCGCAGAGCTCTGTTAGGAGCGTATTTTGATAAAATTGAAGGCGGTTATAGGTTTTCGCGGCATCTGTATCCAATGGGGGCGTTTCGCTGAATACTTCGGCAAAGGAGGTTTTAAACATTTCGTTTGCATCTTGATTGGAACCCACATATTTCCGGGCATGTTTCATCAGGATTGTGCGATCATCAAAACCGATATTGGAATCGTGAAATAGAGTTGAGAGTGCGTACATGGATTTTTCACCCAGGGTTCTGGTCACCAAATCAAGTGCCCCAAAATCTATCAAACCATCTACGCGCAAATAGGAGAGCATCAAGTCGGCAGTTTCGTTGTCTCCCAACTGAGCCAACAACCGCAGAAGCTGGGTTCTTTCTATCCCCATTTCCAAAGGCATTTTGTCGCGAATGGCAGCCACGATTGCTGGTTTGTAGGCGGCTGGATCAATGCGGTAAAGCGTTATGGCGGCGTAAATGAACTCATGAAGATCGGACGGGAGGGAGAAAACCTGGTTAATTATTTCGACTGCGGCTGTGCCTCCAATATCGCACAGCGCGTCAATTAATCCAATGCGCGTTGTTTGCGGGATCATCATAGCGTGCGGGATGGGGTCGCTTTCCCAACGTTTAACCTCTGTGTAATCAACGCCCAGATCTTCCCAGTCATGGCCACGGCCGACCAGGGAAATGTTGTGCCCAATAAGGAAATACGTTTCAATAGAGGGAAGTGAATTTGTACCGGCATCCACTAAACCCTGGAAACAAAAGAGGGCTTCGCTGACGGTTGATTGGTTAGCTTCCTGGATGGATTGGAGGCGCGCAATCAGATCAGCCGGGGCTGTAAAAGCCAGCCTGACGTGCTGTCTATTTTGGGCAAGGGTGGGTAGAGGCTTATTTGTGGCAGCAGTCGATGAAGCGGGTTGCGAGGATGAGAGGTGACAACGTTGGGTATTCCAGATGAATAAAACACCACAAGCAAGTACGCAACTCAGCGCTGCTGTAAGAACGATATTTTTGTTTTTCATGCACTAACATTCCATTCGATAAATGGGAAAAAAGTTGGTCTTCCAATCACTACACCCGTCGACTGACCAGTATGATGAAACATGATCATCGAAAAATAGTTAATGGTCCAATACGCAGTTCTCATAACATCCTGCTCCAGTGGGTACAAGACATTCTTTTCAAAGAATTAAACTGGATTTGACAAAAAATTAAAAATCCAGGTGAGCAACTTTTCTCCACCTGGATTCCTATTTTGTCTTCCAAAATTCGGCGGTTAGAAATCGGGCTTATCTACGCAACCTGGGAGTAAAAAGATACCTTCCTCCAAAATTTGCCGCTGATGCCTGACTGCCGTGTATTGGATTACTTGAAAAGCACGGGCGCGAAATCCCGCAGACTCTCCCGCCAAGCCGGCCAAGTATGGCCACCGCGGTAATCGCGATACGTGTAGGGAACCTCCAGCTCATCAAACTTTTCCAACATTTTTTTGCAATTCTGATAGGCAATATCCCTCTCGCCCCCCATCGAAAACCAGAATTCTTTCACATTATCTTTGAAGGTGGCGACGTTATCCTTCANNTCATTTTGAGGTTGAAACCAACCCGAACTGAATACACCCAGGTAGGAGAAAAGATCCGAATGATAGATACCCACATAAAGGGTCTGAATACCGCCCATCGAGAGCCCGGCCAGAGCACGGTTCTTAGAATCTGTCTTCACCTTGTAGTTTTTCTCTACAAAAGGAATAACACATTGGATTAAATCATCTTGAAAAAGTTTGAGAAAATTTTCCCTGAAATTAGGCAGCACGAGGTTACCATCAAGCATAACAACCACCATAGGTTTGGCTTTGCCCTCGGCAATCAGATTATCCATAATCAGATCCGTCTTCCCCTGGGTAGCCCATCCGCGTTCATCCTCCCCTCCGCCGTGCAGAAGATAAAGCACCGGGTATGTGGTACCCTCAGCGGCCTGGTCATAACCCGGGGGCGTGTAAAGGATGAACCGCCGCCAGCTTTGGCTCACCGAAGAATAGTAACGTTTGCTCCGAAGTTCACCATGAGGAACGTCTTTGAGAGCATAATACCCATCCCCATCAAAAGGAATCTCAATGCCGCTGGCCATTCGGCTCATACCATAAAAGGTTTCGCTGCCCGGATCGCATACCGATACCCCGTCAATCACCAGAGAATAGTAATGGAATCCTTCGCTTTGCGGATCGGTTGTTACCTCCCAGATTCCTTCCTTGTTCTTCACCATATCGTACTTGCGCCCCAGGTCAACTTGCACCTTTTGGGCCTCGGGTGCTCTGAGTCTAAAAATCGCATGCCCCTTGTCAGTGACCTGAGGATACATCGCCCCTCGGACATTCGAGGTAGCCGGACGGCTCTTCAATTCCTTTTCTGATGCCTCCGCATTATCACTCCCCGTCGCAGTCTTGGCTTGGCTCAATCCATCTTGGGCAACGGCAGCGTCCTCCGGTAGAGCTCCCTGTACCTGAAACAATCCGTAATACGCTAGTAGCGTAAACGCTATACATACAATTTTCTTCATTTTTACTGGTTCCTTTTTTTACCCATTCGCAGCACCCTGGAAAGATGCATATTTTTCGCCTGTAACCTTACATTCTGCGGCCTCTATGTCAATATATTAAGATGTCGTGGCGTGTAGACGCATATTTTTGAGGCAATGCGATGCGTTTCCACGACAGTAAGACATATTTGTGTTGTTCATACACCGGGATCTTAATACACTGGCTCTATGAATTCGTTGGTGGTTTGGATGAGCAAAGTCGGGCGCGAAGGTCCTCGCCGTGCAGTGGCTTTGTTCAACAATCGGGTGGAACGAACAGACGCTATGCGTTTCGGTTTTAAATCCCGCCCATTGCTTTTCCTCGTTCTGTTCGGCGTTGTTGCGTTCCCTCAGCATGCCTGTGCGAATGCAGGGACGCCGCTGATGTGGGCTGCAGCTCTGCATCTACTCTTCGGGAATGCCCTCATCGGCATTGGCGAAGGTCTCCTGCTTGCACGGCTATTTTCGTTGCCAAAGGTCAAAAGTGTTACCGCCATGATTCTTGCGAATTACCTCTCCGCATGGCTGGGTGGGTTATTCATCCGAGGCGCGATAGTGCAAGCATTGCCGATGGATCTGAACAACGGATGGATGTGGTTCTGGATAATGGTGGCGGCGACATACTGCATGACACTGTTACTGGAGTGGCCTTTCATCGCTTTGTGTTTTCGTGGCATTCAAAACTGGTTTCGACAGAGCGTGCGGGCCTCACTCGTGGTCCAAAGCGCGTCTTATATCCTTTTGTTCGGCTGGTACTGGCTGGCCAGCGGCACTTCCCTTTACACCAGGATGGATATCGTCGCCTCAGCCGACCTGGCGCTGCCCGAATCCGTGCTCGTCTATTTCATCTCCCCGGCGGACGGCAACGTTTACAGGCGGCAGTTGACGGGTGGAAGCGAGCAGAAGATTTTTGAGCTGAACTCGACAAACCACAACGACCGACTCCTCATTCGGCCGAGCACAACGGACTCGAACCACTGGGATTTGGTGGCGCGTTTTGAGACCGAGTCGCGCAGTAATCCGCATTTCGTGGATGTTCTAACGAATATGATGGTTGAGGCGGCACCAGAGCTGCGCAGCAGCCGCACTGGCACACCGCTGAATGAGGGGACGACATGGCTCAACTTCGGGAGGGCTCAAAGACTTGGGAGTGCGACGAACAGCCATTGGGAGTTTCGGGCAGGGTTCTGGCCGATAGAGGGTCTAAAGGCTTCGAATAAGACGACGGGTGAGTCGGTGCGGTTCTCATACGAAACCCCCTTTGGAATGTGGACAGTCCGGAACGTCGTCCACCTCCCCACTGACAAGGTTTTTTTTCAGCTTGGCTGGGACCAGATTTGTGCGTTTGATCCGGTGCGTCGGCGAGTAGGTTTACTCTGGAAAGGAAGAGGGCCGGTGCCAGTCATCGAAAAGGCCAATATCGAGCAATAAAGGGTATATTGCTGCGGAGCCAGCAATTATGCCCTTGGTTGAACAAGCCGCGCCGAAGTGAAAACCTGTTCACTTTTGATGTTCCCACAATAGCCAAAAATGAAAGGGCAGCCTTAAACGGACTGCCCCTCAAAAACGTTTTCAACGGCTACTTTATTTGACCGGAGCGGATTCCACCCGTTGGACAGGTACCGCCACATGCGGCGCACTCGGAGCGCTCGGGACCGGAGCCGACGGAGCCAAGGCTCCATTTTTCGATTCGGAGCGGGAAGGCTTACGGAAGGGTCTTCTTTTACGCTGTTTTTTCTGCCGGATATGGACCGGCGCAGAAGGGACAATCCACTTCCCATCCTGCTGCTCAAAGCCCAGAGTGGACTTCTGCCAGTCGGTCAGATGGCAAGTATCTGCTTCACGCACGCAGCCGACCAGGTCCGCACGGCTGGCGATCAGGGTCGGGTCCATATCCAGCTCCTGGGCTTTCTGATCCCGGAGCTGAGTGAGGAACTCGAGCTGACGCTGCTGAAAGGGAGAAAAACGCGAATACTCTCTGCGAAGAGGCATCGGAAGCTTGCGCACAGGCAGCTTCAGCGCCTCCTCAATCACTTTGAGCATACGGGTTCTCCTCTCGGGCGAATAGCGTGGAATCAGTCTCTTGTAATCTTTCCCGGTTCC
>DBPU01000123.1:5095-9930 GCA_002305615.1 Verrucomicrobia bacterium UBA1412
CCCCAGCTCTTTGCGCGAAAAAGTCTCTGAACCACCCAGACGCCACTCGCGCACCGGATCAGTCTTCACCGGCGTGGTGCAATCCTTAATGAGGCGCTGGCAGTTCTGTCGATGCCACTCGAGCTTATCGCTCTCAATGAGGCGCTTTTCCAGCCGCCGCTTGAGCTCACAAAGGTAAAAGGAGTCTTTGATGGCGTAGCTCAGGAGCTCCTGAGTCAGAGGCCGTTTTCCCCAATCTGCTTTCTGGTGCTTCTTGACCAGATGCACCCCCATATACGTCTCGCAGAGTTGTGCCAGACCGCAAGAGGGTTCTCCCAGGAGCTTGGCCGCCAGCATGGTATCGAAAACTTCCTGAGGCCGGAATTTATAGCCCTTGTAAAGAAGCCGTAAATCGTAATCGGCACCGTGCATGATGAGCGGCACCTTCCTCAGTACGTCCAGAAGGGGCTTTAAATCGAGCCCCTTCACCAGAGTATCCACGATGGCGTCCGTATCTTCCGTGCTCAATTGAAGCAGGCAGACACGCTCCGGGTAAGCGTACATGGAGTTGGCCTCCGTATCCACGCTTACCCAGGAAGCTGATTTTATTTTATTAACCAGCTCCTGGATTTGTTCTTGTTGATTGATTAACTCAGACACCGGTACAAACTAGACGCTCAAAACCCAAGGTTTCCGATACTCGCGTACGAGCATCTTGTTGGCCTCGTCATTACCGATAAACTGTTCCTTTTCCGGATCCCACTTGAGCTTGGAGGCCTTCAGCGCCATGGCGATATTGCCCAAATGAGAAAGCGTAATGGAGCGATGGGCCACTTCGGCCGGAGCGATACATTCTCTGCCCGTATAGATACAGTCGATAAAGTTGCCGTAGTGATTATCGCTCTGGTAGAGCTTCACCTTGAAATTCTCTTCATCGATCTCATACAGATCAACCTTGTTGCCCGCCTTGTCTTTGGTTTCCAGACCGCCGCGGTTGACCCATACGGTTCCGTCGGTACCCTTGAAGGTCACGCCGCCGCGCAGGTCATTGGCAATCGTCATCCGGACTCCGTTTTCATAGACGCAATCATACCGGAATTCGGTAAACGTATTATAAACAGGGTCTTCGGGCGCTTTGCCAACCGCATTCAGGATTTCCACCGGGCCCGTATACTGGGTCCCCATACCCCACTGCGCGATATCAGGATGATGGCCACCCCAATCGGTCAGCTGTCCACCGGAGTAATCTTTCACCCAGCGGTAATTGACGCCGAAACGCGCTTTGCAGTAGGGAGCCACGGGTGCGGGTCCCAGCCAGAAATCGTAATTCAAACCATCGGGGACATCGGTAGGCGTCTTAAACTGCGCCGTTTTACCGTAATCAGCCCATCCGCCGGGCAATCCGCATTCCACGGTTTCGAGCTTGCCGATACCGCCATTGAGCACATATTCGCAAGCCAATCTGAAATTTCTCTCTGAACGCTGCTGGCTGCCGCATTGGAAGACGGCATCGTATTTCTTGACGGCATTAGCAATGGCGCGGCCATCGGAAATAGTCAGGGAAAGCGGCTTCTGGCAATAAACGGCCTTGCCGGCTTTCATCGCTTCGACGGAGAGAAGCGCATGCCAATGGTCCGGGGTGGCAACTTCCACCGCATCAATATCGGGCCGTTCAATCATCGGACGGAAATCGGCATAGACCGCACATCCTTTATAAACTCCACTATCCTTATTCTGAGCATAGAAGTCATTGACCCTACGCCGTGCCGGCTCTCTGCCGCCGATGGCATTATCCCAGTACCCATCGCTTTCGCGGTTGACGTCACAAACGGCGACCACCTGCACTCTTCTGTCTCTGAGGAAATTGGACATGTCTCCGGTACCCTGGTTACCGGTACCGATAAAAGCCATGCAGACTCGATTTGAGGGAGCCACTTTCCCGTTACGGCCCAAGACCGTCGAGGGAATAATAGTGGGAAACGCTATGGCTGCTCCGCCCAAGGTAAGGGCAGATTTTAAAAAATTTCTACGTGTTGTCTTCATACAATCGTTGTACCTCACCGGGATAGTAACTCTACCCGAGGTAGCATTTCAATAGGAAATTCCTCCTTTTACGCTCCAGACCGGTGAAAAAATGCTTTTTCGCTACTTTTTCAATAAAACGTAAAGGGCGGTATCGGCCAACCAGGCCGGAGCGGCCTTTGCGGACAGTCCCGATTCGCTCTTTTTCAGGAGTTCTGCGAGCTCTTCGGATTCTCCCAGGGGCTTGCCCAGGCAGAAATATTCTGCCCGTTCTATGACGGCCCCAATCTTCTGGGCGAATGCCTCGAACTGCTCCAGAGTAATGGCACGGGCGCGAGGTCCACCCGAAACAAGTGTGGGCCCCAATCCCTTGCCCAATCCGGCATTAAAGGCATCGACCCAATAGCCAGCATTTTCAAAAGAAATAATGGCTCTGCGTCCGACGCGCAGCATCTCCTTCACCACGGCGGCGGGATTATCCAGATAGGGCAGAGTCTGGCTCAAAATCACATAGTCAAACTCCCCTTCCGGGTAATCACGCAATCCATCTTCGATATTGCCCTGGCGCACGGAAAGTCCCCTGGCGATACAGGCCCGGACGTTTTCCTCGCTCAAATCGACACCTCGGGTCTGGGCCCTCTTTTCGCGCGAAAGCCGCTCAATGAGTTCCCCGGTGCCGCAACCCAGGTCGAGCACCCGTGTCTGAGGCGGGATGATATTGAGAATCAACGAATAATCCTGACGCTTTTCATCGCTCAGATATTTGCAGGCGACCTGAAGGGGCTCCAACGCCATTTGTGAAGGCGGTGAAAGGAAATCCCGGGTCAGCTTGCTGAGCTTCTCCACTTCCAGCAGGAAGGAGTCATGCCCGTAGCGGCTCTCGATGCCGACATAGGTCGTATCGATCCCGTTACGCAAGAGAGCACTGGCCAGAGAAACCGATTGCTGCGGAGGGAAAAGCCAATCCGAAGAATAGCTGGCAATTAGAATCCTTGCCTGAATCCGCCCCAGAGCCTCGTCCAGCGATTCAAAACCCTCGGCGATATCGAAGTAATCAATCGCCTTGGTGACGTAGAGGAGCGAATTGGCATCAAAACGCCGTGTAAAGCTCTCGCCGCGATAGCGCAAGTAGCTTTCCACCTCGAAATCTATTTTGAAATCGTAGCCTACCCTTTCACGATTGCGCAGATTGCGTCCGAATTTACTCTGCATTGAGTCTTCGCAAAGGTAGGTAATGTGCTCAATCATCCGCGCGACGGCCAGTCCCTTATCCGGGCGCGGTTGGCCCTCGTCATAGTAATCGCCGTTATTCCAGTTGGGGTCGGCGTAGATGGCCTGGCGGGCCACTTCGTTCAAAGCGATCGTCTGCGGGGAAACCCAGCCGGTCGAGGCCAGAATCTGAGCGTTCTTCACCCGGTCCGGATAGGAAACTGCGAGCTGCAGCACGAGCATTCCGCCCATGGAGCCGCCGGTTGCCAGAAACACCGTCTGAACCCCCAGGTAATCCAGGAGCTTGACCTGCGCACGAACCATATCCTCAATGGTCACCACCGGGAAATCCATCCCGTAGGGCTTCCCATCTTTGGGATTGATGAACATCGGCCCCGTGCTCCCCTTGCAGCCGCCCAGGACGTTGCTGCAGATAATGAAATACTTATTCGTATCGTAGGCCTTCCCCGGACCCACCGCATCTTCCCACCAACCGGGGATATCTTCCGGTCCGTGGCTGGCGACATGCGAATCCCCGGAAAGCGCATGGAAAATCACGATGGCGTTGGAGGCATCCTCGTTGAGCTCTCCGTAGGTCTCATAAGCCAAAGTGATCCGGGGAAAGGAGTGGCCGCTGCGCAATTTGAACTCCCCTTCAAAAGTTACACTCTTACAGTGTTCCATGTCTTGAATCCTTCTAAAGTTTTTCCGGAGTAATTACGCGCTGAAAATCGCTTCTGCATATTGCTGGACATCGAAAGGCTGCAGGTCGTCATGCTGCTCCCCGAGACCAATAAACTTCACGGGCAGACCGAGCTCTTTCTGAATAGCGGTCACCATACCGCCGCGGCTGGTTCCGTCAAGCTTGGTAATGACCAACCCCGTCAGAGGGACGGCTTTATGGAATTCCCGTGCCTGAATGAGGGCATTCATCCCCGTAGAGGCATCGAGCACCAACAGCGTCTCATGCGGAGCACCCTCCAGCTTGCGAGCCATCACCCGATGGACTTTCTGGAGCTCCTGCATCAGGTTGCTTTTGGTATGCAAACGCCCGGCCGTATCGATAAAAAGATAGTGAACCTGGTTGGAAATCGCCGAAGCGACGGCATCATGCGCCACGGATGCCGGATCCGCTCCATAATTTGCGGCAATAACCGGCACGTTGAGCCGGGTACCCCAGAGCTTCAGCTGCTCGATGGCAGCCGCGCGAAAGGTATCGCAGGCCGCCAGCATGGAGCTATGGCCTTCCTGGCTCATTTTCCAGGCCAGTTTGGCCGCGGTCGTCGTTTTGCCCACGCCGTTGACTCCGACCATTGAGACCACCACCGGCCCCTTGGAGTCGTACCTCTGAAGTCCCTGGGATTCTGATGGAAAGCAGGAAATAAGCTCCCGCTGAGCAATCTCCAATACGCTCTGGCCGTTGCGGCCCTGAGTTTCGTATTCTTTGCGGACCGCGGCAATGATCTGCGACGTCACTGACACGCCAAAATCGCCACCCAGGAGCGCCGCTTCCAGCTCCTCGATACTTTCGAGCGTCAGCTTGGGCGACCCGGTGAAAATGCGTTTGATCTCACGAGATACCTTCTCCTGAGTTTTCCTCAGTCCTTCTTTAAATTTTTGGAATA
>DBPU01000006.1:0-10940 GCA_002305615.1 Verrucomicrobia bacterium UBA1412
GAAGTGAAACAGGGTAGATCAGAACCACGAAGAGACACAAATAACCACGAGTCTGGCAGGGCAGGAAATCAATCGTGTCCCCCGGTGTTCATTTGCGGTTCGGAAATACCCGCCTCCGGAGGCATTGAGCGGTCCCGGTTTCCGTCGTCCGCCCGGGCTGGTTATGAAGTTGGATTTGGGAGGGGTTACGGGCATAATGGGCGCGATGGCTGAGAAGTTGCCCATATATGAGATCGAGAGAGAGCTGGTGGCCGCCGCGGGCCGTGGAAAGCGGCTGGTGATTCAGGCCCCGACCGGTTCGGGCAAATCGACCCAGGTGCCGCAGATGCTCCTGGAGAGCGGGTTGCTGGGGACGGGGGAAGTGGTGATATTGCAGCCCCGGCGTCTGGCAACGCGGATGTTGGCGGCGCGTGTGGCCCAGGAGCGTTCGGCCGCATTGGGGCAGGAGGTTGGCTACCAGATACGCTTCGAGAGCCGTGTCTCGAGCCGGACCCGGATTCGCTACGTGACCGAGGGGGTGCTGCTGAGGCAGATGATACAGAACCCGGAATTGGACGGGGTGAGCGCTCTTATTTTCGACGAATTTCATGAACGGCATCTCTATGGGGATATCACGCTGGCGCAGGCACTGGAATTGCAGGCGCGGAGACGGCCGGATTTAATCCTGATCGTGATGTCGGCCACGCTGGAGCTCTCCGGCTTGAAGGATTACCTGGCGCCGTGCGAGGTTCTCTCTTCGGAGGGCCGCGTCTACCCGGTAGAGATCAGCTATCATCCCCAGAAAATCGCACCGGGTCAGCGCGGGGCTCTGCCGGTTTGGGAACATGCAGCCGAGGCTTTTAGCGAAGCGGTGCGTCAGGGACACCGGGGCGATGCGCTCATTTTCATGCCCGGGAGCTTCGAGATTCATAAAACGCTCGAGGCGCTGAGGAATACCTCCGAGGCCAAAGGGCATATTCTCCTGCCGCTCCACGGGGAGCTCCCGAGTAATGATCAGGATGCCGCCGTGGCACAATATGAGGCGCCCAAAATCGTGGTGGCGACCAACGTGGCCGAGACTTCGTTGACGATCTCCGGGGTGCGGCTGGTGATCGATAGCGGCCTTGCGCGGATGCCCCGCTACGATGCGGTCCGGGGAATCAATACGCTTTTTATCGAGAAGGTTTCGCAAGCCTCCACCGATCAGCGCGCGGGCAGGGCAGGGCGGACGGCTCCGGGGTGGTGTGTCCGGCTCTGGCCCGAGCGTGAGCAGTGGAACCGGGCAGCGCAGGAGCTGCCTGAAGTGCGGCGGCTGGACCTTGCGGAGGTGATCCTGACCCTGAAAGCGGCCGGGGTTCAGGACCTGCGGGCTTTCCGGTGGCTTGAGCCGCCCGATGAACTGAGCCTCTCAAGGGCCGAAGCGCTTTTGCATGACCTGGGCGCTCTGGATGCACGGGGCGCCATAACGCCGACCGGGCGCAAGATGCTCGCTTTCCCGGTTCATCCGCGTTACGCCCGGATGCTTTTGGCTGCTGAGGAATATGGGTGCGTGAGGCAGGCGGCCCTGATCGCCGCATTGACCCAGGGGCGGGATTTGCTCTTGCGCAAGGTGGATCGCGAGGTGGAGGAATTCCGGGAAGACCTTTTCGGCGAAGAGCACGATTCGGATTTCTGGGTTCTGATGCGCGCCTGGAATTACGTTGCTAAAAACCAGTTTAATCTGAACGCCTGCCGCAGAGTGGGCGTCCACGGCATTACGGCCCGGCAGGTTCAGCCGCTTCTGGAGATGTTTCTGGATATCGCTCATGGAGAGGGGCTCCGGATTGACCACCCGATGCCGGAGGATGAAAAGATTCGCAAATGCGTGCTGGTCGGGTTCTCGGATCGTCTGGCCAAGCGTCTGGACCAGGGCTCGCTGCGGTGCGTCTTGAGTCACGGTCGTTTCGGACTTCTGAGCCGCGAGAGTGTGGTGCAAAATGCGCCGTTCTTCGTGGCGGCGGAGATCAGCGAAATCGAAGGCCGCGATAAGAGCGTCAGTACGCTGCTCTCGTTAGGCACTGCGGTGGAGACCTCCTGGCTCGAAGAGCTCTACCCCGATGAGATCGAGACCGAGACTTTCGTCAGCTATGATTCTACGGCGCGCTGTGTTCTGGCGGAGGAGCAGACCCTTTTCCGGGGGATTCCGCTCGCCAAAAAAGCGCTCGCGCATCCGGGGAGTGGAGCCGGAGGACGAAACACTCCGGGCAAAGAGGCCGGGTTTGCTTCAAAGGCCGCAGAGCTTCTGGCCCAGGAGGTGATGGAAGGCAGATTGACGCTCAAATATTGGGATCACGCGCTCGATCAATGGATATTGAGGCTCAACTCGCTGGCACGCTGGTGCCCGGATCTGGGGCTGGCGCCGATCGAGGAGGAGAATCGCCGGGAGATACTGCAGGAGATTTGCTACGGCTCCTTTTCGTACAAGGAGATCAAGGAGGCGGACGTCAAGAGCGCCGTCAAATCGTGGCTTTCCCATGAGCAGCAGCGGCTCCTGGAGAAACATGCGCCCGAGCGGTTGGAGCTCTCCAACGGCAAGAATCCCAAGCTGGTTTATACGGCGGATGCCGCGCCCTATATCGCGCTGCGGATTCAGGAGCTTTTTGACGTGAAGGCGCTGCCGAAAATCGCGATGGGCAGAGTGGCCGTGGTCGTCCAAATATTGGCACCCAATATGCGCCCGGTACAGGTGACGCAGGACCTGGAGAATTTCTGGGTCGAGCACTATCCCAAGATCAAATCCCAGTTACAGCGCAAATACCCCAAGCATCAATGGCGCTAGGGTAGGGGTACGGGTTCAGCGGATTCGGGCTTGGCTTGGGAAGGAGCAGGAGAATCTGAGGCACTTTTTTCCTGAGCGAGTTTGCGCCTTTCATTGAGGTTCTGGAGGAGTGTTTTCTTGAGCTCCTGATGCTTGGCATAGGTGATTTCTTCGAGTTGTTTTTCGGCTTCGTCGAATTTCCCCGAGAGAATGGCGACCCGTGCGTAATGCAGGAGGATGCCCTGGCGTTCGGAGTCGTCTGAGGCAAGTTCGTAGGCTTTCTTCCAATCGGCAAGCGCCTTCTCCGGCTCGAAAGGTGTGAGGTAATACCAGGTCTGGGCCAGTGCGGTGTGGGTGATGAAATCATCGGGCTTCAGGAGAAGCGCCTTGCGGTAGAGCGCCTGGGCCAGGAGGAGCGCCTGCTGCGGCTTCAGGCGATAGTAGGCCATCGCTTCCTCTCGAAAAACATAAACCACCGAGGCGAGATTTTTGACGTAGAGCGCCTCGCGGGGTGCGCTTGCCATAGCCTCTTCATAATAGGGGAAAGCTTCCGGGGCATCTCCTTTCTGGGCGAAGTAATTGCCCAGATTGTTCAGGAGGACCGGATGGCCGGGATGGGTCTCCTTGAGCCGGAGCCATTCTTTGGCCGCTTCGTTATCCTTACCCGTATCCATGAGGAAACTCGCGTAGGCCAGACGCGCTTCCATGTTTTCGGAGTGGCTGAAGAGGTAATCCTGGTAGGCTTTCTCGACCGAATCCAGACGGTCGCGAATGCGCATCGGCAGCGTATCGTCCTGGAACGGTTTTTCCTTATTGAGCTCCTCATGCTCCCGAATCCAGATATCGGCCTTAGCCTGCGCCTCGTTATCCATGTCGATGATGCGCTGCAGAGCCGGGTCCAGCTCCAGAGCAGGCGCGGCTGGTGCGGGAGCGCTTACGGGAGGAGCCGCCGGGATCTCGGGCGACTTCTCCTGAGCTGGCAGAACCGCTCCAGTCATAAGGAGTGCCATAAGGGCGATGGCCCAAAAATGTTTAATCCCTTTCATCGTTTGGAGTCTTCCGGGGAGACATCCTCATAAGGGAGATCAATAACGGGCCCAGAGGAGGCGCTGGTTTTGTGATCGTCAAAAACGGGCGGCACTCTTCGGTTCTGCTCAGAATCAGGGTAGGGCTCCGGGCGCATCGGGAAGTTCTCTTTGGAGCCCGGTTTCTTGATGGTTCCGAACAGGGCAATGCTGCCGACGACGAGAACCCAGAGAGGGAATACCCCGACACCCGGAGTGGCTTCGGCCAGAAGAGCCGGCAGGAGAATCAACCGCCAGCCCAGAATGACGAAGAGCAGAAACGCCGTGATGAAATCAATAATGAGACTGAACGGTTCAGCGACCTGAAGCGGAAAGAGGATAGCGTCAGCGCCCGCGGCGACGAAGAAGGCCAGCGTCAACTGCAGCCGGGAGACCGGTTTTCCGAAAATAGGACTCCCGGAAGGTTGACTGTGACTCTTATGATCGCCTGAGCTCATCGCGTCTGCCTCTTAGCGGCTTTGGGCGAGCAGTTGCCGCAGTACGAAGGGGAGAATCCCGCCGTGGCGGTAATACTCGACTTCAATCGGGGTATCAATCCGGCAGAGAACCTGAACATCCTGAGTCGTGCCCTCTTTGCGGCGGACTCTCAGAGTGATTTCCTGCTGAGGCCGGAGCTCTCCGGTGAGGCCCATAATGTCAAAAGTCTCGCTGCCATCCCAGCCCAGACTCTGCGCGCACATTCCTTCTTTGAACTGGAGCGGCAGGATGCCCATGCCGACCAGGTTTGAGCGATGTATCCGCTCAAAGCTGCGTGCCAGCACCGCCTTCACACCCAGGAGGGCGGTTCCTTTGGCGGCCCAGTCGCGGGAGCTGCCTGTGCCGTATTCCAGACCCGCCAGAACGATCAGGGGCTTGCCCGCTGCGGCATATTTCTGAGCCGCTTCGTAGATGGGCATCGTTTCGCCGGTCGGTTGGTAGCGGGTGACGCCGCCTTCGACTCCGGGCACCATCAGGTTCTTGATGCGGACATTGGCGAAGGTGCCTCGGGTCATCACGCGGTCATTGCCGCGGCGCGAACCGTAGCTGTTGAAATCGGTAGGCTGGACTCCGCTCCCGGTCAGGAAGCGTCCTGCAGGAGAATCAGCAGAGAATGAACCTGCCGGGGAGATATGGTCGGTCGTGACGCTGTCGCCAAAGATGGCCAGAGCGCTTGCACCGCTGATATCCTGCGGCTTGGCCGGCTCGAGGCTGAAACCTTCAAAGAAAGGCGGGTTCTGAATATAGGTGCTCTTTGCATCCCATTGGAAGACTTTGCCGGTCGGTGCCGCTACGGCGTTCCACTCGTCCAGGCGGGTGGCGTAGTCTGCATAGGCGGCGCGGAAGAGTTCCGGTTTGAGCGCAAAGCCGTAAAGCTCGCTAATCTCCTCGGGCGTGGGCCAGATATCTTTCAGGTAAACCGGTTTGCCTTCTTTGTTGAAGCCCAGGGGATCGGTTTCGATATTGATATCGACGCACCCGGCCAGCGCGAAAGCAACCACCAGGGGCGGCGACATGAGGTAATTGGCCTTGATGCTCGGATGAACGCGCGCTTCGAAATTGCGGTTGCCCGACAGGACCGATGCGCAGACATAGTTCTTAGATTTGACGACCGATTCAATGGCGGCGGGCAGCGGCCCGGAGTTGCCGATACAGGTCATGCAGCCGTAGCCGACCGTGTTGAAGCCCAGTTGATCGAGCGAAGCCTGCAGGCCTGAGGCGCGCAGGTATTCGGTGACGACCCGTGAGCCCGGAGCCAGAGAAGTTTTGACGTACGGAGGGACTTTGAGTCCGGCAGCGACCGCTTTTTTGGCCAGAAGCCCGGCGGCCAGCATGAGGCTCGGGTTGGAAGTATTGGTGCAACTGGTGATACTGGCAATGAGGATCGAGCCGTCGCCGATTTCGACCTTCTCGCCGTTTTCCAGTGTGACTTCGGTTTGTGGACGCATCCCTTCCAGAGAGGAGTTGAATTTCTCCTTCTGTTCCGAGAGGCGTACCCGGTCCTGCGGACGTTTGGGTCCGGCGATGCAGGGCTCGACCGTGCTGAGGTCCAGCTCCACCACCTGTGAGTAATCCACTTCACCTTTGCGGGGGATTCCGAACATGCCCTGAGCCCGGTAATACGCTTCATAGAGGGAGCAGAGTTCTTTGGAGCGGCCGCTCATACGGAGGAATTTTACGCACTCCTCATCCACCGGGAAAAAGCCCATCGTGGCGCCATACTCTGGAGACATGTTGGCGACCACGGCGCGGTCGGGAACTGCCAGAGCCGCGGCGCCTTCCCCGAAATATTCGACAAATTTGCCCACGACCTTCGTCTGCCGGAGGAGATGGGTCAGCGTGAGCGCCAGATCGGTAGCGGTGACGCCCGGCCTCAGAGCACCGGTCAAATGGACACCGACCACATCGGGCGTGAGGAAATAAAGCGGCTGGCCGAGCATTCCCGCTTCGGCTTCGATGCCGCCCACGCCCCAGCCGGCGATGCCCAGACCGTTGATCATCGTGGTATGGGAATCGGTGCCGACCAGACTGTCGGGGTAAGCGATGCCCTCGCGAAGTTGGACTCCGCAAGCCAGATGCTCCAGGTTGACCTGATGAATGATGCCGGTCGCAGGCGGGATGACCCGGAACGTTTCGAAAGCCTGTGTGCCCCACTTGAGGAGCTGATAGCGCTCGGTATTGCGCCGGAATTCCATTTTGAGATTCTTGCTCAGGGCGTCGGCACTCCCCGAGAAATCGGTCTGCACCGAGTGGTCCACGATGAGATCCACCGGCACCAGCGGCTCAATTAAATCGGGGTCCTTGCCCAGAGAGACGACCGCGCTGCGCATGGCGGCCAAGTCTACCAGAAGCGGCACCCCGGTGAAATCCTGAAGAATAATCCGGGCGACGACAAAGGGAATTTCTTCCACGCGCGGTGCATTGGGCTTCCAATTGGCCAGGGCTCTGACGTCGGCCTCGGTAATCCGTTGGCCGTCGCAGTTGCGCAAGACCGATTCCAAAATCATTCGGATCGAAACGGGCAGCCTGTTCACCTGAGAAACACCGGCTTCCTGCAAAGCGGGCAGGGAGTAGTAGGCAACATCCGGGGAGGTGGGGAGCTTTCTTCTGGTATTGAATGGATTGTTCATATTGATTTTCGCGCGTGTTCTAAAAAATGGGCCTCACTTGTCGCCGGTGGAAACAATAAATTCCGCCCGCGGGCCGGCCCTTGATTCCGACAGCAACAGTGTAACACTGAAGCCCTTCTTCCGTCCACCAGATTCCCCGCCACGGCCCCTTTCGGTGCGCACATTTTTGAGGCAATGCGAGGGGGCAAAATAAGATACAAAACAACCCCGCAGTTTGAGGTTTTCAAGCCGCGTGAAACGGTTCAACAGAGAAGAAAAACACCCAGTGGGGTGTTTTCGGTTTAGCCTATTGGCCAGAAGGTGCTATTTATTCTTCAGCTCCTGGACATCCTTGGCCAGAGAGGCGAGCCCTTCACGATTCTTCTGCAGCTCAGCGATAATGGCATCGTTGAGTTTCTGCTGTGATTGCTCGGTAGGCAACTTCGAGACGCTCATGGCAATGCGCAACACGGCAAAAACAACAGCAATGAGCAGAACGATGATGGCAAAAACATAAACGTTCCCGCCGGCACAAAGCTGTGACACTTCCTGCGATACTTCTTCCGTTGTCGCAGCCGCTATCATCATGTTATGAATCATATTCTAACCTTTCTATTTTGAACTACATTTCAAACAATGAGCTTATGACTCTTCGTCCCCTAAAGGCAACCAGGCGATTCACTAAACTCACCATCGGGGAGCATAGTTCTTGTGTACATATAAGTCAATTATTTTTTCTCGATCTTACTTTTTTTACTCCGTTTTTTCCTTAAAGTTTTCTGCCTTTTCCGGCTTTTTCTGAGGCGGGAACGATTCCGGAGGGGCAAAGCGTTTGATCAAATTGCTCTTTTGTGTGGCATCCATCTTCAGAAATTCTTCATCAGGAATGGATAAGAGGTTTTTAATGTAACTATACTTGTCTGCATCTTCCCGGCATCTTTGCATCGTTTCTTCTATTCGAAGCTTCATTTCTTCTTCTGTAAATCCTATATTTTTATTTGTAAAATAATTAATATCATAAACTTTATTTGTAAAAATTTCTATCTCTTTTACTATAGGATCATTTTCTAAAGCTTCAATATAATCCCTTTCCGTTCGCTCTTTGTCCCGTATGAGCAAAGGCAGACTCTGAAATAAAGAACGATCACCCACATGAAAATAAATTAATCTTTTTGAATATCCATCTATTATCATTTCAGCAGACTGATTGCCATTAGGGTCTTTTCGACTCCAAATAATGTTAAAAACAGGAGATTTTAATTCTTCTAAAGGAGTTAATTTGCCCGGCTCTGGTGGCAGCCTGTAGGAGCGCTGTCTGACAGTATGATGAGACTCGGCCAGCAGTTTCTCCATATTTATCCCCGATTTGGCGAGCCAGTTGGTCGCCAAGGTTAAAGCTTCCTGAGCATCGATTTGTGACTTCAAAAGACACAGTTCCTTTACTCTCTTTTGGAAAACGGACTTTTCCGAGTTGTAATCGGGCATAAAACCAATGATCCGAAAATCAGCCAAATGACCTTCGATGAAACCGAATCGATAATGGCTCTCCGGTAAGGTGAAAGCCCCTCCGACGAAACCTCCGGGAAATACAGGGGCAGCCCACTTGATATTCTCACTGGTAATGGGACGCTCCAGCGGTATATCCATTTTTTCACAAAACCAATTGGCATGTGCCAGCATAAGAGTCATCGCAACAAAACGAAACGCTAAACTTGCAGTGTACATATCGACCTTTTATCAATTCTTTTCCGTTAATCAGTCTCCTATTTTTAAATCTTCACAACCAGATATTTTCCAAGAAGTTGCGCCAGGGAAACCAGCTTTCACTACATTAGTGCCAAAGCTGTCCACACAGTCTCTTAAAATATCCCCATCCACCCATCTTCCCCATAAGTTGGTTAATCCTCTCGTGTATGCAGAATGTTGACCAAACCACGGATACCCTATAAATGGAAGAGCTCCAGGAACAATTATTTCACCTTTCCACCCCACATAGGCTCTTGGTTGGCGAGCACAATTTTTATAATCATCTACAGTACAAGTAGTTCCACTTTTAGCGAAATCGACACCAAAAGCTGCGACCATAAATTTATCATGAGAATAACACGAGTTCAATACCGTCAGTTTATAGGGGCGTTTATTTAATTCTGGTTTCATTGTAGATTCCATATATTCTGTTTGCATATTTTTATTTGTCAATAAATTAACGATTTCATAGGAGTCTAGATTACTGATTTTTGAATTTCCTGCTATGTTGCCCGATTCTGCTCCATGTCCGAACCAGAAAAAATTGCCGCTTCCAGCCAGTGCGTTCGTAAGCACTCCTTTATCAACGTCGGTGTCATATCGAAAGGCCGTGGAAACAAGAGGTGCATTAGCCGGCTCTGGCAGAACCGTATATGGATTGTCCCAAACAGCGCCGTTCAAAAAATTTATAACCCCATTCCTCATCAGTGCGGTGCGTTGATTTACAAAAGATGTTCCATATTCATCCCAGCCCCAAGCGACTGTGAAAACATTAGAATTCTGAATAGTTCCTTCCTTTTCATAAGATTTTGTTATGGCTCCCTCTTGATTCGGATTGGTATCAGGTGTTCCTGGAACTATTTCAGCCTTAATTCCCCCGAAAGTTAGCTGAATACCATCTGCATTGCAAAGGTCCCATCCCAACAATAGCCGCCCATCGGTAACGGGAAATACTCCCTCCGTGAGGGGGGAATCGTATTCATCATAAAGATAGACCGTATAGTTTGTTTCAGTATTGGAGCTCGCCAAACTTGCGTCAATGACCAGTGCACTTGAGAAACGATCGGCCACCGGGTTAAATCTCAAAGGATTGGCCAGATACACGCTTTTCGTAGTTCCGACGACAATATCTTCGTCTTCATCACCATATTCGATGTACATCTGGATATTATGGACCCCATTGGTTAAGTAACTGGTATTCCATTTGAGCACCCATTCCCCATCTTCACGTTGTGTGAGAAAAGTATTATCTACGGGGAAACCATCTACCATTAATCCTACCGAATTTCTATGTTCTTTTATCGTTGGAATTACGTTTGGCAAGGGAAAATATACGTGGCCTGACAGAGTGCTTCCGCTGGAGATAAACTGTAAGTTAAGCGGATTATCCTGTATCCCGGGATGGGTTCCCAAGAGATATTCTGCCAGATTGTTTACACCATCTTCATCAGGGTCGTTCAACGAATTAGTGACGGAAAGAGTCATTCCATAATCGAGTAACCATTGTTGGGGGATTTTGGGATCGTTTGTGCTCATTATTTGCTTAACGGTTATCCAGGACTTTAACATACCTCCCTTACCATCCGTAACAACATATTCAAAGCGGTCGTCTCCGTAATACTGCAGATTCCTTTCGTAGGTAATGTTGCCGCCGCTATGCGTAGCTGTCCCGTATTTTGGTGCTGTTAGAGCAAATAAGCTAACTGTGTCATTGTCCGGATCGGTCACATTAGTCAAAACGTTAAATGTTGCTGAGAAGGAGTTTGTCTGTAAGATTAAGAGAGCCGGAGCCAGTTGTTGGGGTGGATTATTTCCGGTTTTGTTTACAAATACTGTAGTCACTCCTATACCTTCACCTCCGTACTTGTTTTCAATTAAATAGAAAAAGGAATCTGCACCATAATAGTTCGTGTCCGAGGTATAAAAGAGCGAAAATGGAACAGATACCCAAACCCCTTCTTCCTGATAAAAATTTTCATGACTAATTGTTCCGTGTGTAGGATTCGAATATCCTGTTAAGAGAAAATTTTCATCATTTGGAGCATGGTCGTTTTTTAGAATATCTAAGTGGTTGTAAAGACTATTCTGTTGGACCATGAAATAATCAGGCTCTGCCACGGGAGAAACATCGACGATACGGAAAAAACTCGAAGTATACTGATCCTGTCCCATATCTGCGATCAGTACGGCAATATTCGTTTCAGCAATGAAAGATGTCCCAAAATTCCATAAATCGGGATTGGGGAC
>DBPU01000006.1:11124-13343 GCA_002305615.1 Verrucomicrobia bacterium UBA1412
ATAACCTCTCGGTTCTCACTCAAGGAAAAACTGGTGCTGATTAATTGGGCCGCATCCTCCGGAGTGTCAGCGACCAAATATTTTCCATCGGCTCGTAAATAAACAGGAATTTCCCAATCCGAAGGATAGGGAGAGCAGGGATAGGGAGGATAAATCACCCCCATAGTGTCAGCCGAGAGAAGATAAAACGTCCCCGAAGAAGGAGGTAAAACTCTTTGAGGGTCTTCATCTCTCTGATCTGTTTGGGCTAAAACACACAGTTGGAATAACGCTGCCGAGAAAAAAGCGATGAAAATCTTTTTGTTTTGTGTTCTGGTTTTCATACTGAAAAATTCCTTACTATTATATTCCCCGGCTAAACTAGCATCATTCCAATTTTTTGTCAAGCGACCTGGTATTTTTTTGTTCTTGTCGTGCTCTCCTAAAATCTCCTCAGATGAAATGCAGGGAATTCTACCGTTGTTTCTATTCTTTTATCGGTTGGTTTTTACCGTGATTATCTGTTTTTTCCGCCTTTTTCTGAGGCGGGAACGACTCCGGAGGGAGAAAACGCCTGAGCAAATTGCTCTTTTGCGTGGCATCCATCTTCAGAAATTCCTCATCGGGAATGGATAACAATTCACCGGGTGTTTTTACCCGAATGGGTGGAGTCAGAAAAAGTGTTCCATCATAGCATTGGTAATCAAACAATTCTTTTGTTCTTCCATCTATTACGAAAGCAACAATCCCTTGATAAAACTTTTTTTGTAAATCATTATCAGAATACCCCATCCATTGAACATCAAAAATGGGTAAAGGGACAGGTTCAGGAATGGGTTCTAAAATTCCTTCAGTTTGTCTCGGAATAATTGTTCGTTGAGTGATTTTCGGCTTATATTTTGAATTCAGTTTTTCCAAGTCTATCCCTAACTTGCAAAGCCAGTTTGTTGACAATTGGTAGGCTTCGTTTGTGCTAATCACGGAAGCTTGTTCTGATAATTCTTCAAACCGGTTTTTGAGGAGCGCATCGGAGCGTGGGGACGGAATTCCGATAGTTCTGATCAATGACAGATACCCATCCCTGAAAGTAAAATAATATTGATCTGTTTCAATGTAACCCGAAAGAAGTTCCTCCGCCTCCGCCCGTTTTTTTGGATCTATTTCTGATTTACTCTTCTTCACTTTCCTCTCTTGAAATTCTAAGAGACCATCTGATACAAACGAGGCTCTTTTCACACGAAGTTCTTCATAAACAATTGGTTTTTCCAGAGGTAACCCCAGGTTCTCGCTTACCATGTTTGCATGCGATATCATCAAACAAGAGGCAATAAATAAAAGGGCACCATTAACTGTAAGTATCATATTTTTTATTTGTAATTATTTACTGTTTTGTTAGATCGAAACACCCAGATATCTCAAAAGAAGATATTTCCTCATAGTTTGAGTCGTTAATATAACTTAAAAAATCCAACATACATTGTGCTAATCTGTCTCCATTCATCCATCTTGTCCATAAAATATTTAAAGCTATGCCATAATTCTGATTTCCAAAATAATTTGGAACTTCTATATCGTTTTTCCATCCTACAAATGCTCTTGGTTCTCGATAAATCGAATTATATCTGGAAACAGTCGTTTGAAAGCTTGTATTTCCTGAAAAATCAATACCAAATTCTTTTGACCAAGTTGCACTATATGAATTACATCCATTCATGATGACAAGACGATAAGGGTGTTTATTTAAAACTTTAGTTTTCTCTTTCAGAGAGTATCCACTATTCTCTAACACATTACGTATATCAAATGGTTCTATTGCACCTTTTGACTTACTTGAACTTCCATAAAATATATGTCTACTACAATGTCCAAACCAGAAAAAGTTACTACTTTCTTTAAAAGAATTTAACAAAGTTTTTGCATCTGATTTCGTATCAAGCCTAAATGTAGATGTGTAGACACGATTCCCTGCTGGAAGTAATTTATACTCAGGATTATCATCCGGTAAGGTGGGATCACCTAAAATATTTACGACATTTGTCAATATCATTCCATTCTTATTGTTAACATTCCATCCCCAGGCAATTGAGAAATTTTTAGGATAAGGAATAGGATTTTCTTTTAAAAACCATTTTGAATCGGTATAATATGTTCCGGTAAAATTTGTAGTTCCATCGGGTGCTACTTCTAACGGATAAACGAAAATATTCGCTTCCATTCGTTCGAATCTGACGGGGTCGGCA
>DBPU01000006.1:13507-14433 GCA_002305615.1 Verrucomicrobia bacterium UBA1412
AAATAGTTATTGGAGTAGGACAGTACTGCCTGAATGCTATAATTGCCATTGGTAATATGCCGTGTATCCCAACCAAGAATCCAAACTCCATCTATATCTTGATAAATGTACGTATCCAATAATGTTTCCTCGTCCAGAAGCAAACTAACTGAAGGCGTCGGAATCATCGTGGAAATTCCAATCAAGGGAATAGGCATCTCTCCACCTATGTAACCACCTTCTTCTATTGACTCCAAGTCCAGTGGATTTTTAGCTTCGAAAGGATTAGTTCCCAACAGAAATTCTGCAAGGTTGGATAGCCCATCATTATCCGGGTCATTTTGTGTGTTTTCTTCTGACACGGTAAAACCATAGTGCATGAGCCACTGAATTGGAATCCCCGGGTTCTGGGCATTTTCTTCCTGGCAAACTTGTACCTCATTTTGCAAAAAACCACCTTTTCCATCCGTAACAATGTAACTGAAGCGATCATTGCCAAAGTAATTAGTGTTCCGGTTGTAGGTTATCGTGCCTTGGCTATCAAACGTTACGGTCCCGATTTTAGGAGTTGTGAGAGCATATAGGCTCAAGGTGTCATTGTTTGCATCTATTACGTTTGTGAGAGCATTAAAACTCGCCGTATAAACGTTCGTCTGAAGGGTCAAGATAATATCGTTTTTCGCCTCAGGTGAATAATTTCCCATTTTGTTTACAAAAACGGTAGCTACGCTGGTAGACGCACCTCCGAAGGAATTCGTAATACTGTACTCAAAAAAATCTACTCCATAAAAACCTTCTTCAGGAACATAACTGACTGTAAAAGGTTTAAGATAGGCAAAATCTCCTATCTCGTACTCGTTAGTGCCATGCGTTGGCTGACCTACCGTTGACGCCGCAAAATAATCATCTCCCCACATGTAATCATTTTCTAGGACATCTAAGTGGTT
>DBPU01000087.1 GCA_002305615.1 Verrucomicrobia bacterium UBA1412
GGACGCTGGGCAGATTCCACCGCGCGGCGGTAGTATTCGCTTTTCTGCAAGAGGCTTTCGTGGGTTCCGACGGCCTGGATTTCTCCATCCACCAGGACCAGAATCCGCGAGGCCCGTGCCAGAGTCGAGAGCCGATGCGCGATAACGAGAGTAGTCCGATCCCGAACCATCTCTTCCAGGGCATCCATGACCAGCCGCTGATTTTCCGCATCCAGAGAGCTCGTCGGCTCATCAAGGATGAGAACCGGGGACTTTTTGAGCAACGCCCGGGCCAGGCAGATTCGCTGCATCTGCCCCATGCTCAGGCGGCTCTGGCCATCACCCACCTCGGTTTCATAGCCCTGCGGCAGCTGCATAATGAATTCATGCGCATGAACTTTTTGAGAAACCTCGAGCATCTCCTCCTCCGTGGCATCGTCGCGTCCGAAGAGGATATTCTCGCGGATGCTGCCCGGCAGAAGCAGCGGCTCCTGATGGACAACGGAGACGGAGCGGCGGAGAATATTTAAATCCCATTGGCGCGCATCCACTCCGCCCAGGCTGACGGTCCCGAACTGAGGATCAAAAAAGCGGCAAACCAAGTGCGCCAGAGTCGTTTTACCCGCACCGCTGGGCCCCACCAGACCGACAAACTCGCCCGGCTTCAGGTGGAAAGCGAGGTTTTTCAAGACCAGGCGTTCGGGTTCATAGCCGAAACTGACCCCTTCGAAATCGACCGAACACCCATTGGCCGTCACGGTTTCGGGCGTTGCCAGGGGAGCCAGGACTTTTCCGGCCTCGGGGCTCACAATCTCGGGCTTTGTATCAAGCACCTCGAATACACGCTCCACGCCTGCACGCGAATCGGCCAGAGTCGAGCCGGCCAGAATCAATTTCTGCAGGGGCTCATAGAACTGACTCAGATAGGTGATAAAAACCACCAGTTCACCCACAGTCAGACGCCCTGCCATCACTTCCCGGGCACCTGCCCAGATAATGGCCGCCATGCCGGCGGAAAAGATAATCGCCACCGTCGTCTGATAAAGAATTTCGGAGGCATGCTGCAGCAAACGGCGCGACCAGGCATCGCGGTTGTAGACTTCAAAATTCTCGGCGACCTTTTTCTGCTGGGAATAACTCTGGATGGCCGCAATGGAGGAGACCGTTTGCTGAATATAGGAAGCGACCTGGCTATCGGCCTTATGCGCCTCTCTGCTGCGCCGGTTCATCTGACCGCCGTAGACGCGGATCCCGAGAAAGAGCATCGGCAGCGTAAAGCAGGAGACCACGGTCAGAGTCTGGTTCACGTACCACATCACCCAGAGCATACTCATCATGGAGATGAAGCTGGCCGCTGAAGAAAACCAGACATGCTGGAAGAGCGTCTGAAAGGAGTAAGTATCCCAGCAGACACGGTAAATCACATCCCCCTGTTTTTGCCGCAGGAAATAGCTTTGGGATAGATAAAGAAGCCAGGAGAAGACCTGTTTGCGGATGGCCCGGAGCCCCTTGAGGCCAATCCGGATAACGACGTAATTCTGGAGAGAGCCCAGTCCGCTGGAAAGGAGATGAATGAGGAAGATGCTCGCCGCGCAAAGGATGACCTGGAAATGCAGGGAAAGCCCGACAATCTTCGTTCCCCAATCTCCCATCCAGTCCGGGAGACCCTTATCCCCCAGCACCGAATCCAGAAGAAACGCCACTGGCCACGGCTTGAGGATGCTCACCGCCGTCCCCAATAAGAGGAGCAGAAGGGCAAAGAGAATCGCTCCGGTCTGTGAGCGGTAAAGCAGCAGAACTCTGTTCAAGCTCCACTTCATTTCAGCCGCACCTTTCTTCCGCGCTCTCCAAACATTCTGCAAAGAAGGTAGTTTAAAGCTGCGCTGCGGGCAAGTGATTTTCCCAACCTTTTCAAAAGGGCGACGGACACCGCAAGCTCTCAACCGCAAACTCGGGAGAGCTTCCCTAACTTAAACTGTAAAAACCGTTACTTTTTGGAGGAGGAAGTTTCGGTGCTCTTGGGGTAGGATTTCTTCTTATAATCGTTCTCGTAGAAGCCAGCACCTTTGAAAATAATTCCCGAACCCTCTCCGATCAGTCTCTTGACGGGACCCATGCACTTTGCATCCGGGCAGACCTTAATCGGCTCGTCGCTCATCTTCTGAAACAACTCAAATTCTTTTCCGCATTTGTTACAAACGTATTCGTATGTAGGCATAATCTTTCTGACCTTGTTGTTCACAGAACAACCCTGCTTTCATACTCCCTCAAGGGGTCTATGAAGTCAAGACTTCTCTGACTTATTCACATAACCCTGTGAATAAATGGGCTTTTTATTCTTTTTCTGTGAATAACTTCGAACCCGACGCGGGGGTTTTGAGCTTTACTTGAGGGCCTTTTCGCTTTTTCATTCTTTCGTGTATTTGAAGAATCTGACAATACTCGGTTTCAAATCCTTCGCAGATAAGACGAGCCTGGACTTCCCTCCGGGCATCACCGCTATTGTCGGTCCCAACGGTTGCGGCAAATCCAACGTAGCCGATTCCATCCGCTGGGTTCTGGGAGAGCAATCCGCCAAGGCGCTTCGCGGCGGAGAAATGACGGATATTATTTTTAACGGCACCGAGACACGCCGTCCGCTCTCCATGGCAGAGGTCTCCCTCACGATTTGCGACGTGGATCAGGAGCAGCTCCGCGCGGCCAATCTGGAGGTTCTCTTCAATGAAGTAACGGTTACACGCCGGATTTTCAGGGATGGCACCAGCGAATATTTCCTCAATAAGACGCCCTGCCGCCTGAAAGACATCCAGCAGCTTTTTCTGGGAACGGGCGTAGGCCGGACCAGCTACAGCATCATGGCGCAGGGGCATATCACGCAGATTCTGAGCAGCCGCCCCGAAGACCGCCGTATGATTTTCGAGGAAGCCGCCGGGATCACCCGCTTCAAGGCTCAGAAGAAAGAGGCCCTGCGCAAGCTCGACCAGACCGAGATCAATCTGGGCAAGATCACCGAGACCATCCGCGAAATGAAGCGCCAGATCGGTTCGCTTCAGCGCCAAGCCGGCAAAGCGCGCCGCTATAAAACGCTGGCCGAAGACCTCCGCTTCCTGGAAACGCATTACTACTATCACCTTTACCATCATACCTCCGACGAGCTCCAGAACCGCCGGGAAGAAGCCCGGAAGCTTGAGGAACAAATCGCTCTGGACCAGCAGGATATTCAATCACTGGAAGAGCGGATTCATCAATCGCGCCAGGAGGAAAAAGAGCTCGAGGAGACCCTCAACACCCGTCAGCAGCAGAGCCGCGAAACCCGTGCTCAGGTCGATTCACTCCGCGAGCGAATGGAGTTTAACCGCGAACGCATCGAGGAAAACACCCTTCGTCTGGGAACGGCTTCTTCCGAGATTCAATCGGCCATGGAGAAAAAGCTCAGCGCCGAGCAGGAATCCCGGGAGATCGAGCTTTCTCTCGAGAGCGCCCGGCAGGAATTGGAAAATGCCCGGCAACTCCGGCAGCAGCGGGCTGAAACGCTCCAATCTCTGGAGGCTTCCCTCTCTGCCCGGCAGAGCGCCCTGAGGACACTCCAGAACCAGCTCCTCGGGATCGCCCAGAAGCTCTCCCGACTGCGCTCCCAAATCAATTCCCTGGATATTCAGAAGCAGGGCAACCGGGTCCGCCTGGAAAAGCTCCAATCCGAAATCGCTCAGAATCAGGAGGAGACGACAAAGCTGGAACAGAAAATTCAGGATTTCAACCAGGTAGCCCAGAGCGATAAGGAAATCGGCGAGGAAAAACGGGGCCGACTCCAGAAACTGCAGTCCGAGCTGGGCGCTTTCCAATCCGAAAACTCCGCTTTAAGTCATCAGCAGGAGGAACTCTTCCGCCAGATCGCCACCCGCAAATCCCGCCTCAATGTTCTGGAGCAGCTCCAGTCCAGCCGTGAAGGTTTCGCTGCCGGTGCCGCAGCACTCCTGAAAGAAAAGGCTCAGGGCGTTCTCGGGGCTCTGGTGGATCAGATTCGCATCCCCGCACCCTATGTCAATGCGGTCGAGGCGCTTCTGGGAACGCATCTGCAACTGGTTTTATCCGAAAAGCCCGAATCGGCTCAGTCCATTCTGGACCATCTCAGGAACGCCAAAAAAGGGACGGCCTCCATTGCCCCTCTGAATTGGGGTGAGGCGCTCAACTCCGCGAACGATTCCGGGGAAACCTCGGCTCCCGATTTTTCCGGCTCCGGGGAAGCGCAGCCTCCGGTGCGGGTGCTCGATATCGTCGAGGCGGAGGACTCGGTCCTGCCGCTCCTGAAGCGGCTTCTGGGTCAGGCTTGGATCGTGCCCGATCTGGCTCAGGCAGCAAAGCTCTGGAGTTCTTGCCCAGGTCGCTGCGAGTTCGTGACCCAGTCCTGCGAGGTACTGACTCAGAACGGCGTTTTTATCGGCGGTTCACGCAAGGAAATCCCGGTTTCTTCCTCCATTCTGGGACGTAAAAACGAAATCGCCGACCTCAAAAAGGCGATCGAAAAAGGCGAAACCGAAATCCAGCAGATCAAGACCGCCCGCGAGAAATTGCTCGATCAGCAGAAAGCTTCTCAGGAAAACCTCATCCGGATTCAATCCGAAATCCGCTCCCACGAAATGGCGGCCGCCACGCGTCTGGGCGAGTATCGCGCCCTGGAGAACGCTCTGCGCATTCAAAAGCAGCGGGCCGAGACCCTCTCGCGCGAGGGTGCCCTCCTGAGCGGACGCGAGGAGGAGAGCTCCACCCAGCGCCAGATTCTGGTCACGCAAATCGAAGAGGCCGAGCAGGAGGAGCGGACAACCTCCGAGAACATTTCAGAGCTCAACGGCGCCATGGACCAGCAACGTCAGGAACGGGATGCCGCCCATAATGCCCTGACCGAGGTCAAAATCGCCCTGGCTTCCAAAGAGCAATTCTCCAACACTCTTGCTCTCCAGAAGAATTCACTCCAGAACCGAATGGCCGAACTCAACCGCCTCGTGGAAACACGGAAAAAGGAGATGGATGAGCTCAACCGCAAGATCGGCCTCTCGCAATCTGAGATCGAGGAATCCAAACTCAAGGCCCAGTTCCTCTCGACCGAGCTCGAAGAGATCAACCAGCGCATCACCGATCTCGTAGTTCAGAAGAAAGCAGCTCAGGAGGTGATCGAGGAACGCGAGGCCGCGCTCAAAACCTTACGCCAGCAGCTCCAGCAATCCGAGAAACAGCTCCAGAACCTCAATATCCAGATTGCCCAGCGCCAGATGACCCTCGATAACATCACCGCCCGCATGAGGGAACGATACCAGCTCGAAATCCTCATGCTGGTTCCGGAGTCTTTCCTGGTAGAGGAAAACGGCGAGGGTGTACAGATTTTCCGCCAGGGCGAACCGCAGACCGAAACCGCCGAGGCTCCGCCCCCCGGAACCGAAACGCAGTCCCCTGCCCCGACGGCTCCGGATTGGGAGCATGTCTTCTCGCTCATCCAGAAGCTCCAGGAGCGGATTGACCAGATGGGCCCGGTCAACATGATCGCCATTGAGGAGTATGAAGAGCTCGAGCAGCGCTTCAACTTCATGACCGCCCAGCAGGAGGATATGGTCAAAGCCAAGGCCCAACTTCTGGATATCGTCGGCAAAATCAATCAGCAGACCCGCGAAATGTTTATCGAGACGTTCGAGAAAATCCGCCTGCACTTCCGCTCCATGTTCACGACCTTTTTCCAGGGCGGACATGCCGAGCTGAAACTGGTCGATGAGCGCGACGTCCTGGAATCGGGCATCGATATTGAAGCACGGCCGCCGGGCAAGCAGCTCAAATCGGTCTCACTGCTTTCGGGCGGAGAACAGACGATGACCGCCGTGGCCCTGCTCTTTGCCATCTATCAGGTGCGGCCCTCTCCCTTCTGTGTCCTGGATGAGCTCGATGCCGCCCTGGATGAGGCCAATGTCGGCCGCTTCGTGGAGGTCCTCAAGCAATTCCTGGATTCATCGCAATTTGTCGTAATTACCCACAGCAAACAGACGATCGCCTGCGCTAATTGTATCCACGGCGTCACCATGCCCGAGCGCGGCATCACCAAGATGATCAGCATGAAGTTCCGCGATGCGCACCTGGAGCCCGTTATGGCAGAGAATTAGACCCGGCTCCCGCGAAAAATCGAAGTTTTAACCGCAGATGACGCAGATGACGCAAATTCGCACAGATTTTTTGAAGGGCTGACCGGATGCGGAGCATACCCGTCACATAGCCCGGGACTTTTCCCTATCGAGATTCGTGCCCGGCGGTCTACACTCCCAGATGTCTCCGTGCCCGTAGGGTACACGCCTCGGAGAGGCGAATGTGCATAACCGTGGGTGCGGCTCCCGGAGGGAGACGTACCTACGGAGAATACCGCCTACCCACGCCACCGCCTGAAGGGCGGTACTTCACAACCTAAACCTGAAAGAAGATGGGGCTGCAACGGATTCGTCCCCAGAGGTCTCCATGCCCAGGCGGGCACACGCCTCTTCCCTCTGCACCCCACGGGGTGCAGCAAATTTTTGTAATGGTTAGGATCAATAGTCCGCATCTATTTTACTTAAGACCGTCACTAATGAAATCCGGTTTGCAAAACAGTATGGCGCTTCCCCCAGAACCACAAGTAGTTGGTCTTGTAGCACTTGAATATCATTTGTTTTTGAAGACTCATGTAATGTATAAAGAATTATACCAATGTCTCGTGTATACATGGAGTAGAATAAACTATGGTTTTGGTTTAAAAAACAAACTACCTTTGATGGAAATAATATGTAAAATGCGCATATACATATTACTAATACGCATCTTATAATTTTATGATTGATCATTGCAGCTCCACAGAGAATAGCCACCAAAAAAACTAAGAACATTAATATTAAGATAATCATATTTTTATATTATGATATTAAATAAATTAGAATAACCAGTTAAAAATCTAATGATTTATAGTCGTATTCTAATTCATCTGGGTGATAGACTTTATTGTTGTAGTTTGTATCTAATTTGCGCACAAGTGGCATTATTGAAGCCCGGCTTGAAAAAGAGGAGTCCACATCCTCCATAACCGTAACTAATTGCTCTTGTAGCACTTGGATATCGTTTGTTTTCGAAGATTTGTACAAGGTGTCAAAGAGTATTCCAAACTCCATTGTCTTCTCATAATATTCTTTTTCTGCTTCAGATTTGGACATCATGCCGGATATCATCATTGATAAAAGCGTACACCCCGCGCACGTACAGATTATCGACAAGCATCTTATAGGGCGACTTTTTATCAGTATAGCCATACATAGAATGACCGACAAAATAAAGAATATTAAAATATAATAATACATAATTTATAATTTTATTTGTTATGATATTTATTCCATACATTTTCACAAGTATCGTATTGTATGCTGTTCAGATCTGTATTTTTTCTCAAGGATTCTTCAGAGAAAGGAGGAACAATCTCTTCCGTCTTCAAGTTTATAGCATACCATTTATATTCAGATTGTACATTTTTTAAATGACAAATTATCCAATTCTCATTCCATCCTACTTTATCAATCCCTGCATCGAAAATGCATTTAATATATCCATTATAAATTATATCTTTATCATTTTTTGATAACTTATATCCTTTTATAATGAGTATCCCATTAAAATAATTAAGGATTTTTCTAAATAAACGAAATATAAAAACTATAGATAATGGAATTACTATAAATATTACTAATACAATTATAGGTAAGAATACTGCTATTAATCTAAATATAATATATAATAAGTTGCGTGTAATAGGAATAAATAATATAAAAAATACAGATGGAATAAGCAACAAAAAAATAAATATTAGGACCTCTGTTTTTCTTTTTAGCGGTGGAATAATTTTAAAATTTTTCATAAATATTTAAATCACATATTTAGTTGCTTCTCAGATATGGAATACAACATGATTGCGTTGCAATTACAGTGAATTCTTTTTCCCAGTGATAGTTGAGCATTCCGGAGAGATGCCATCCCACAGCCCGAAGTCGCATCCGCACATGAATCCTTTTCTGACTGACATTTGAGCGTTCATCTATTATCTTCACCCATTCTGGACCTGTGTCTAGCTTTCCCGGATTGGCTATGATAGTTATTCCATACATTTTCACACGTATCATATTGTATGCTATTCAGGTCTGTATTTTTTCTCAAAAAATCTTCAGAAAAAGGAGGAACTATCTCTTCCGTCTTCAAGTTTATAGCATACCATTTACATTCAGGTTGTACATTTTTTAAACAACAAATTATCCAATTATCATTCCATCCAACTTTATCAATCCCAGCATCCAATATATATTTAATATTACCATAATAAATTATATCTTCTTTGTTTTGTGAAAGCCTGTATCCATTTTTTATCAATACTGAATTACGATTACTGAATTTTTTGTAAAACAAATAAAATAAAAAAATTATAGAATATGGTATTATAAATACAACTAAATTAATAATAAATATAGGAATAAAAATACAGAGTAAAAATAATATACTTATTAATACTCCGATTTCTCTGTTTGATGATCTAGTAATTTTAAAATTTTTCATAATATAATTTAATTCAAATAGTCAATTACTTCTCCAACGTTGAAAACACCATGATTACGTAGCAATTATAATCGGCCTCTTCTTCCCTGTGATAGTAGAGCGTTCATTTATACAACTTGTTCCACAACGGTTCTACAGGCCAGGGAATATCATCTCCAAGACATCTTTCATCTATCCGGTTGGGCCCACATGACCAAATCGCAAAGGGGTAAGAGTCACGAAATTCGTCAATCATCTTAGAGTTTTCAGCAATGTTTGTCGCATAATCAATATGAAAAGGTTCACCCCAACCATCGAACTTCAACGAGCTGAATTGTTCAGGCGTAAATCCGAAACGCGTTGCAGGAGCTGAAATTAAATCTAATAGAATATTTATATCAAGAGGTTCCTCTTTCATTGTTTTCATGAGTGATCGGGCCCCACAATCGTCTACCAAGAAGTGAATGCTACAAAGTTTCGATTGAGTCTTTCTCGCTGATGTAGATGAAAAACTATCCACCAGGCTGACTGCAAACAACAGAAATGGGAGCATGAAGAGGAGGAGCCATATCAATCTTTTGTTTTTATCGCTTAGGCGCAACATATAACTTAATCCCTTTATTTTTCAAAATACGTTCCGATTTTAACAATAACTGGAGTTATATTGATTCCTAAAATTGAGGTGGGGTATACTCTCTTTTTGATTAATTTTCCATAGTAGTTAAAATCTAAATAAACCCCAGTTCTCAGATTAATCAAATAATATAATTCCTTTTTTTCTAACTCTTCCTGTGTATAACCCTCTATATCCAAGAGATACCGGGAGACATCATATTCTCCATTCGTCAGCTCGATAGCATCAGCCAATGTCATCCCCAAAGTATAACGATTCAACTGGATCGCTTTTTCAACCAGAACCAGAGCGATAAAGAGCAGAAGAAAGAGGAGGATTTTCTTCCAGAGCTTATTCATCAATTTCCATTTTCCTTTCTCTCTTCCATCCTGAGAATCGGTTTTGGCTGTCTGGTTTATTATTCCCTGATGGGTGAGGTGTTTCATATCTCGCAGAAGGCGCCACTGGATCCACAAGCCGACCAGCGAAATTAAAATACAGATTCCGAGTATGAGTTCAGAGCCATCTCCCCATTCTCCCATAATCCCTTTGATCATGAATATGGCTACATAAAGGCAGATTTGCAAAAACCACAAATAACAAAGAATCCTTGAGTGAATGATCTCCTTTCCATGAAGTTTTATTCCGGTTTCCATCCCGGCAGAAACGGGGCGCATTAGCCTTCTGCGCATACGGCATTGAATCCAGAAACCAGCCACTAGAGCTGAAAGGAAAGGGGATAAACCCAGGAAGATTTCCATGAAACCATATAGCGATTCTGTTGTAAGGAGGATGATCAGTAACATGACCAAATAGCCGCAGAGTACCCCACCCCATAAAAAACAAAGTCCCTTTGCTTTGTTGAGGGCACTTTTATTCAAGAGAAACCAAAGAAACCAGATAAACCGCAGGAGCCACACCAATGCTATTGCGGCAACAATCCAGCAAACATAAAACAAACCAAAGGAGGCATCAGAATATATGTCCGGTATCATCCATTTGGGCATGAAATCGCAATACAATACAATCCCCCACCACAAGCGAGGGTATGCTTCTGCATAATTTTCATTTTGAGGGCTCGTAATCCGAAGTCTTGTGAGTGTTGAATCTATGATGAAGGTCTGCTCTTCATTTTTTTCACCTTGTGGATAGGTTAAGAGCCAAACACCATTGGTCCGGGTGTAAGTTCCATAACTGAATACTTCACCATCCTCAGAATACTCCTCGGTAAAGTGCCCCCCATTACATTTGAAGTAGCCATTTGACTCAAAACTTGCACCGCGTATCCAAAACTTTCCGCTGGGTGGAAGGGGTATGAAAAGAATACAGCAGAAGGCTATGAGAAGAATCCCCGCGCTGAACAATCGCCAGCGTTTTATAAAACCTCTATAAGCTTTCTCGATAAACATAAGTTCCGTTTTTCGGGTTCTCTATTAATTCACAAATACGGGCAAGGCAAAAGCTACTATTATGGCCAGCAGTAACCAGGGTAATATCTTATATTTGTTTGACTTGTTAATGATAAGGGCAATATTTGCCACAATCCCTGTCCCAAAAAGGAGAAGGATCAAAAAAGTGGAAAGGCCATTGCCCACGTAGGGCAAATTCCCGTTTCCATCGACAAAAAGCCCCGTAACAACTAAAAGCACGACGTCTATTAATGAAATCCATAATAATAAAGACATATTCATTCTCATGATTACTTAACAAATTTTATTTAATAACCATATTTCTAAACACATAGTTAACTATAAATATAAAATCTTCTTCTTCAATTAAATAATCTGATTTTGTGTTTGCAAAGCTACCAACAACATCTAACACATCACTATCAGAGGTTATTTTACCTTCTTCCACGGATGTAACAAGCTCTGAGGCTAATGTTTCCCACCTGGAATGCGACCTTTCAGCTAATTTCCCGATTAAAATCAGTATCGATAGCACTGAAACGGGGTATTCCGTATGCCTCAATACATTAGAAAGAACACAGATTGTAAAAATAGCCCCTACTGTTTCTTTATGGTCTAATTTGCTTGTTTCTGTATTATAGATGGCACACAGAAAATCAAATACAGCATAGACGTCATACCAATCCTCCGGTTCCTGTTCGTCCAGTAATGCAGAGATCATTGTCAAAGAAAGCTTCTCTGTATCTAACGATCCATCCTTGAGTTGATCTAACAAATCCTTGTCAGAAAAAGTTAATGTTTTATCTTTTTCAAAAATATCCTTTATAAGCAGACGAAGTTTTTTCATTATTTTAAAATTAATTATTATCCTCCGAACAGAAAACTTTTACAAAGGGACTGTATCATTATAGCTCAGAGTCGTCACCATAGCATTCTTGTTTTGGAATAAGTGATAATCATAGCTGTAAATACTAATAACCAACCTAAAAACAAAAACAAACAAACTTCTTTTTCTTTTGATTTTTTATATAATTTACATAAATTATTTCTACTAATATTATCCTTTCCTAAACCCCTTAAGTATTTGTATAGATTCCACAAGGCATAACCTATCCAACCGGCCAAAATACCTACCCCAACATGATACAATACTGAAATCAAAAAGAATGATAAGACTTCACCTGATGCATGTTTTTGAGGGAGAAAAGCTTCTGAATTTGATAGAAATATAACAGGTGACATTGTAAAAAATATTATATCGCTGCAAAAAAGAACTGATATGCCACATACCGCACCGGTAATCCCACCATATTTTTTAAAAATACTAGATGCGCTTCCCCTTCGGCACCATAAATATATTGGGTTTACTTTTCTCATAAGACATCTTTTTATTTAGGAATTCTACCCGACGTTGTCAGCAAATCAGTCACGCTATAATTCGTTTATATTTCGGGTGTTTCCAGTTTATATAGGCTTCCACCATTTATACAAAAGTTGCACAGGGGATTATGGATAATTTTTGAGGGGATGCAATGTTTTNNGCGTGTGCCCTCCGGGCACGGAGTCAGATAGTCATGGAGATAGCCAGGCCCGAGACAGCTGGGTGTAGAGACCTCCGGGCACGAATCCCGATAGGGAAAATCTTAACCGCAGATGACACAGATGGGCGCAGATTTTTTGGGAAGGGATGACCGGATGCGACCCCTCCGGGGTCGTGGAAGAATGTGGGGGATCGGGTACCCGGGGTCTGCGACCCCGGGCTATGGGATGGGTATGCTCCGCATACCTTAAATTGCTGCACCCCGGGAGGGGTGCAGGGGGAAAAGGCGTGTGCCCTCCGGGCAGGGAGTCAGATGGTCGTGGAGACCGCCGGGCAAGAATCCCGATAGGGAAATGTTCCGTGTTATGAAATTTGTATGCTCCGCACACCTCGATTTAGAGTTTACAAAGTGGGTGCGGGTCTCTTATCCTCTGGGCAATGAAAATGCTACTCAAAGCTTTGACAGTGTCGGCAGTTCTGGCTGCTGCGGCATTTACAACCTTTAATACGGTTGCGGACGAAACCCAGAAAGAGCGCGATGAGCGTATGGCCTGGTGGCGCGAGGCTCGTCTCGGGATGTTCGTCCACTGGGGTCTCTACTCTCAGGCAGCCGGGGTCTGGGACGGCAAAAAATACTGGGGCGGATGCGAATGGATTCAGAATTCGGCCGGAGTCCCCACAGCGGAATACGAAGCAGCGCTGAGGCCGCTCTTCAAACCCAAGGAAGGCTTTGCCGAAGAATGGGCCGCCCTGGCAAAGGAGATGGGTGCCAAATACGTCGTCTTCACCAGCAAGCACCATGAGGGATTCGCCCTGCACGACAGCGCGGTGAGCGACTATGACGCGATGGATTTCTGCGGACGCGACCTGGCCCGTGAGATTATCAACGCCGTCCGCCAACAGGATCTCAAAGTCGGCATCTATCACTCGATGATCGATTGGCATCACCCCGATTATGTCGCTTTCGATAATACACTGCCCCATCCCCTGAAGCACGAGCGCAACAAAGATAAGCCGCTGCCGGTGGAGGGTCACGATTTCAACCGCTATCTGGATTATCTCTCGGCTCAGGTCGGGGAGCTCACCACTCATTACGGGCCGCTAGATATTCTCTGGTGGGATTTCTCGCACCCGACGGCCGAAGGCCACCACTGGCGCGCCAATGCGCTCCTGAACCAGGTCCGGGCCAGCAATCCCCTCATTATCCAGAATAACCGCCTTTTCAATTCGGGCAACGTCTCCGGAGATAACCTCTCAATCTTCAACCCGGCCAAGGGTGACTTCACCACGCCCGAGCAGCACATCCCCGAAACCGGGATGCCCGGAGTCGATTGGGAAGTCTGCATGACGCTCAACGGCACCTGGGGCTACAGCAAACACGATCTGAACTGGAAGAGCAGCGAAACGGTCATCCGCAACACGATTGATATCGTCTCCAAGGGCGGCAATTATCTGCTCAATGTCGGTCCCTGCCCCGATGGCTCGATCCCGGAGGCGACTTATGTCCGGTTCCGCGACCTGGGCGCATGGATGAAGAAATACGGCTCAGCCATTTACGGCACAACGGCCAATCCATTGAAGGCCGTGGAATGGGGCCGCATCACCGCCAAGGATAATCGGCTCTACCTTATGGTGTTCAACTGGCCCGAAAACGATACCATCACCGTGCCCATCAAGCCTGATTCGGCGGTGGATTGCTGGATGATGGCCGACACGAAATTGAAAGCGCTGCAGACCGAAGTGACCGATGCAGGGCTCAATATTAAAATGAACTCCGAATTCCAGAACCCCTATGCCTCAGTCGTCGTGCTCCAGACGACCGGCAAAGTGGTTGAGTAAAGGAAGAAAATCGGAAGATTACGGAAGGCCGGGCCTGTTTTGCAGAAAACGGGTCCGGTTTTTTATAGCCTGGCCAGGAGCTCGCGTGCCACCCTCTCTGGCGATAAATCGTACATGCACTTGGGCGAAGGGGTGAGCGGACAGTGCTTCTTCATGCAGGGAGAACAGGGGTTGCCGGCCATGAGGACCGAATCGAGTTTGCCGTAGGGGCCGGTCCGGTAGGGATTAGTGGCGCCAAAGAGAGCGACCAGAGGTTTCTTCAAGGCCGCAGCGACATGCATCGGCCCCGTATCAGCGGTCAGCATGAGGTCAGAGAGGCGGATGCACTCCACCATTTCGGGCAGGCTCAGCCGTCCGCAGAGATTCTGGACGCATTTGCGCTCAGTCCCTTTGCAAATCGCTTCTCCGGCCGCCTTATCATCCGAGGAACCGAGCACGTAGAACTGAACATCCTGCCGGCTCTCGAGAATCTTTTTGACAGCGCTGACGAAATGCTCCAGGGGCCACTGCTTACTCTGCCAGCGGGTACACGGCTGCAAGATCACCTTTTTAACCGCCGGGTCGGTCGGGATTTTCATTTTTTCCCGGAGCGATTCAGCCGCGGCCGGCTTGGTCGGCATCCAATCAATCTGCTCGGAGGGCCGGATATTGAGCGGCTTCAAAACTTCCAGATACCAATCCACGGCATGCGTATTGGGATGAGGCCGGGCGATCGAACGGTGGTAGAAAAGCGGGGCAGCTTCCCGGCGCTCATCGAGCCCAATGGTCATGGGGGCCCGGACAAGCCAGGAGAAAAGCGCGCTGCGCAGAAGGGCCTGCAAATCGAGAACGAAATCAAACTTCATTCTTCGGATGGCGCGAATCCGCAGAATGTTCTGGGGGAAATTCCTGAGGCGGCTCCAGGCCTTCCGGTCAAAGAGGAGGAGCCCTTCCAGATCGGGGTCATGCTCCAGAAGCGGAGCCAGATTGATATTGACCCACCAATAGACGTGGGCATGGGGCCACGCCTGTTTGATGTGGCGCAGTACCGGCAGAGCGTGGATGATATCTCCCAGAGAGCTGGGCTTGCAGATAAGTATCTTGGGAGAATTCTCCACGGATAATCGGGCCGAAGCCCGCGTTTTTAATGACCTTCGGAGAGGCGATCGGCCAGCCGCGAGGGCAGACCCGCCTTTCTGATCTTATCCATCGTCGTGGAAATATCGTAATCCAGCCGACGCAGTTCAAAATGTGCTCCGGGCAGGTCATAGACCAGATAGGTCGCCTTGGCTACACCATCCCGGGATTGGCCGACACTGCCTACATTCAGGAGATATTTCTTGCCGCCCTCGGCCTTGAAGGAGGAGAAAGTCCCTCCGCGAACGACGCTGTCGCGCACGAAAGCCAGCGGGACATGAGTGTGGCCGAAGAAGCAAACGGGCGTCTGCTGATAAATGAAGCTGGCGGCCGCCTGAAGCTTATCGAAAATATATCCCCAGCGCTGAGGCCCATCCAGAGTCGCATGGACCAGGGTAAAATTAGCCATGATCCGGAGATATTTGAGCTCACGCAGCCACTTCAAGTCATCGTCGCTCATCTGGCCGCGGGTCCAGAGAATGGCCTCCCGCGCAGAATCGTTAAAGCCCTCGGGGTCCTTGCCCGATGAGCAATACTCGTCGTGATTGCCTTTAATGCAAGGGATTTTCATATCCCTTACGATTTGCAGACATTCCTTGGGATTGGCCCCGTAGCCGACAACATCCCCCAGGCAGGCATAATGAGTTACATTCTGCTCTTTGGCATCCTTCAACACCGCCTGCAAAGCTTCCAAATTTCCGTGGATATCTGCTATAATCGCGTACTTCATTTCCTAATAATTAAGCAATATCAAATCCTCGATAGCATTTTTGATGCCCTTGAGCCTCTTCGGCCGCATATATTTGAGACCAGGTGATCTTTTCATCCCGAATTAAGGGTCCCAAACCCGAGTCACGTATTGCTTGAGCAAATTCTTCTAATTCACTTTTTTTCCCCTGGCCCAGCAGTTCGACCGAGCCATCGGGGAGATTCCGAACAAAACCGACAACTTCAAAACCGCAGGAAACACGCTTGGCCGTCCAGCGGAAACCCACCCCCTGGACGTTGCCCGTATAGATAATGCGCATTTCGACGCGATTCATTAAAAAAACCTGAAAGTTTTTTCGTAAAACCTTTCGAGGGCTATTTTCTACAGAGAATGCCCTTCTTGCAATGATTTTCCTGTAAAAGCAGCTCAAACTGCATCGGAATCGGCCAAAAGTGCCGCTTCCTGCAGTTCCTGGAGCCGGAGAATGCCCCGGCGGCCCAGGTCGAGCATCCGCTGAAGGTCTTCCCCTGAGAAAGTCACCTTCTCGCCCGTGCCCTGAAGTTCGCAGAATTCTCCGCTGGAAGTCATGATAATATTCATATCCACGTCCGCGGAGGAATCCTCTTCGTAATTGAGGTCCAGCAGCGCCCTACCCTCAAAAATACCGACACTCACGGCGGCAACCGATTTCAGAATCGGGTCCTCAAAGATTTTCCCTTCGTCCATGAGCTTCCGGACCGCCATTTTGAGGGCCACATAAGCACCGGTGATGCTTGCTGCGCGGGTGCCGCCATCGGCCTGGATGACGTCGCAATCGACATAAAGAGTGCGCGGACCCAACGCCTCGCGGTTCAGCACCGAGCGAATCGAGCGGCCGATCAGCCGCTGAATTTCCTGGCTTCGTCCATCCAGGCGGCCCCGGGTAATATCCCGCGGCTTGCGTCCCAGGGTGCTGTAGGGGAGCATCGAGTATTCAGCCGTCGCCCAGCCGCCTACGACGCCCTGCTCTTTCATCCAGCGGGGAATGCCCTCGTCGCAAGTGACGGCGCAGATCACCTGAGTATTGCCCCAGCGAATCAGGACCGACCCAAGCGCATTGGGTGCGATATTATTAACGAAGGAAATCGGCCGTAAATCTTCGGGCTGGCGTCCATCCGGGCGCCTAAAGGTTGAGTCACTCATAAGTTGGAGGGAGCCTATTTATTCAGGGGCTTAATGCGGATATTTTTATATTCTACGGTCATATTCTGCCCCTGATGGAGCTGGAAACCCAGGAGGCCGGAGGCTGCACCCTTACCGGTCGCATCCACCACACTGCTCATGAGGTGGCCGTTAATCGTATGAGTCATACGGCAGGAGGAATCCTCGAGCGTTTCCACCCGGACCGAATAGCTGTTCCAATCTTCAAGACGGATTTTATCCTTGAGGCTGTTGCTGATGGCTTCCAGATTTGTCTCTTCGTGCGGGAAGAGGGTTTGGGTGACCTTATCCTTGCCCATAAGGGTGGATTCGCCGCGCTGAGAGAGGATTCCCCGTCCGCCTTCTTCATAAAGAATACCGGTATAGAAAACGGGCGTATCGATATCGGCCTGGTAGCCGTGGAGGCCCCAGCCCTTGGAATCCACACGCTTGGCGCGGTACTGGACACCGGAGTTGCCCCATTTATCGGGGTTATTGCCGGTGACGCGGTAGTCGAAACGCAGGACGAAATCTTTCACTTCTCCGCCGGTCCAGATCACGAAGGTATTCTTCTCGACCCGGTTCTTGTCGGTGGATTGGCCGACAATGGCTCCGTCGCGAACGCTCCAGAACTTCGGGTCGCCATCCCAGCCGCTCAGGTCTTTACCGTTAAAAATCTGGGTGAAGCCGGGCTCCGTTGCCGCGGGCTTATCCGTACTTTGGGCACTGAGGCCGGAGGCACCCATCCACATCAAAGCGGCTCCCAACAAGAGGGCCAGCTTCCGGTTGCTGAAAAGAGATTCATTTTTCATATTATGATTCGATTTAAAGGGGAGTTGGAAAAAAACAATGCCCGCAGGCTATTCCCACGGGCATTGTACGTTTTCATTTTAAGGAAATTTAGATTTCCTCAGATTAGCGCTCCACGTCCTCCGGAATTCTCATACCGAAGAAGGAACGATAGACAAAGAACAAGGCGATCAACAAGAAGACGACGCCGATGGAGTACTTCATCTTGAGGTTGGGCATCATCACGGCAATTTCCACGGCCAGGAGACCGAAGAGAGTCGTGAACTTGATCACCGGGTTCAAGGAAACCGAGGAGGTGTCTTTGAAAGGATCGCCCACCGTATCGCCCACCACCGTAGCGGCATGGAGATCGGTATTCTTCGCGCGGAGGTCGACTTCCACGATCTTCTTGGCATTATCCCAGGCACCGCCGGCATTGGCCATGAAGATGGCCTGGAACAGACCGAAGAAAGCGATGGAGATCAGGTATCCGATGAAGAAGAACGGATCAAAGAAGGGCAGAGCCAGCGCCATACAGAAGATGACGATGAAGATGTTCCACATACCGCGTTGGGCATACTGGGTACAAATCTTCACGACCTCTTTGCTATCCTTCACGGAAGCTTTGGCCGCATCGAGTTTGATATTGTTCTTGATGTAGACCACGGCCTGATAGGCACCGGTCACCACTGCCTGGATGGAAGCACCCGTGAACCAATAGATCACGGCACCGCCGGCCAGAAGACCGAAAAGAATCGGAGGAGCCACGAGGCTCAGTTTCGCGAGAACGACATCTTTACCGAAGGTATTCATCAATAACATGATGATACCGAAGATCATCGTCGTGGCACCGACCACTGCCGTGCCGATCAGCACCGGCTTGGCCGTCGCTTTGAAGGTATTGCCTGCGCCGTCGCCCTTTTCCAGGAGATACTTGGCAGTATCCGTATCGGGAGAGAAACCGAAGTCTCTCTTAATGTCTTCCTTGAGCGTGGGAATCGCATCGACCTGGCTCAATTCATAGACGGACTGGGCGTTATCGGTGACCGGGCCGTAGCTGTCGACCGCGATGGTCACAGGACCCATGCTCAGGAAGCCGAAGGCCACCAGACCGAAGGCGAAAATCGGAGCCGCGAAGGCAAACTGCGGAGGCAACATGCTCGGCAACGCGGGGTTCATCGCCACCAGATAGGAAATCAACATGAGAACCATGATGCAACCGCCCTTCCAGAAAGCGGAGAAATTACCCGCAACCAGACCGGAGAGAATGTTCAGAGAAGCACCACCCTGACGGGAAGCATTGACGACTTCCTGTACGTGACGAGAATTGGTCGAGGTAAAAACCTTCGTAAACTCAGGGATCAAAGCACCGGCCACGGTTCCGCAGCTGATGATGACTGAAAGCACCCACCAGAGACTCCCGGCGACACTTGCATAACCGCTTTCGATCAGGGTCGGATCCTTGACTTGCAGATCAGAGAGAAGCAGATAGCTGGCACCGAAGGTGGCCAGGATGGAAACGGCTGAGGTCACCCACACGAGGTGAGTCAGAGGAGCTTCGAAATCGAAATCTTTCTTACCTGAGAAGAGGACGTTGCTGATGAACTGGTTGACGTAATAGGAGACCAGAGAGGTCACGATCATCAGGGCGCGCATGGCGAAAATCCAGATGATAAGCTGAGCGCACAGAATCGGGCTCACGGCCAGAGAAACGGCCAGGAACGTCACCAGGGCGACACCGGTCACACCGTAGGTTTCGAAACCGTCAGCGGTAGGTCCAACACTGTCGCCGGCGTTGTCACCAGTGCAGTCTGCGATCACGCCCGGATTTTTCGGGTCGTCTTCAGGCAGCTTGAACACGATTTTCATCAGGTCAGAGCCGATATCCGCAATCTTGGTGAAGATACCACCGCAGATACGCAGGGCGCTGGCACCCAGAGATTCACCGATCGCAAAACCGATGAAGCACGGTCCCACCAGTTCTTTGGGCAGGAAGGAGAGAATTGCGATCATGAAGAAAAGTTCGATGCAGACCAACAGCAGACCGACGCTCATACCCGATTGCAGGGGAATCTTCAGCGTGGCCAGAGGGTTGGCGCGGAAAGCGGAAAAGGCCGTGCGGCTGTTGGCTTGGGTATTAATTTTGATACCGAACCACGCAACACCGTAGGAGCCCAGAATACCGAACACGGAGCAGCCGAGGATGATGGCTATCTGCGCCGGGGTTTTGCCTTCTTGCAGTACTCCGAAGTAGTAATAGATACAGACCGCAATGAGCAACCAGAGAATCATCAGGAATTTACCCTGTTGGAGCAAGTAGGTCTTGCATGTTTCATAAATCAGCGCCGATACGTTCCGCATGGATTCATGCACGGGCAGATTCTTGGTCTGGACGTACTGGAATAATCCGTAGGCACCTCCCAGCGCGCAGATCACCAGACCAACATACATGAGCATCATTCCGCTGACGGAATGGCCCAGTACATTGAAAGTGGCAGCTTTAAGATCCGGCAAGTTAATATCCGCTTCACCTGCATGAGCGGAGCACACAGCGGCGACTGCTAACAAAATGGCAGGCAACACTCGCTTTATTAAGCTAAACCTATTGGTTGACATAACTCTATCTATTATTATCTATTATTTGCGAAAATGCGGCTCCGCCCCGGAGGATTCTATATTGAATTTTCTGGGGGATTACCACAGACAAACTTGGGTATGTTGTATTAATGCTTTACAAGAGTCAAGGGCTTTCTGTAAACATCCAAAAAACCTTTGCGAAAAACACCCCACCCATTGAAAAATCTCTTTTCCCTGCTATTGTATGAAAGAGTTTTGGCAAGAGAGCTTGTAAAAACTTAACTGTATCATTCTTATAAATAACAAGTTATGAAAAATATCGGAATTCTTACTCCCGAGAGACTCTCCGGGGCGCTCTGTTATCACTCCGGGGCTTGCTGCTCCGGCGCTGCCGGAGGCCCTGCAGAAGAGCCCTTCAAGCTGCCGCCGCTGGCCTTTGCCTATGATGCGCTGGAGCCCTATATTGATGCTCAAACGGTGATGATCCACCATGATAAGCATCATGCGGCGTATGTGGCGAACCTCAACAAAGCCGTTACGGGATTCCCCGGCTTCTGTGGCAAAAATCCTTGTGAAATTCTCAGAGACCTCAACGCTATCCCGGCTGAAATCCGCACTGCGGTAATTAACCACGGCGGCGGCGTAGCCAACCATAATTTTTACTGGAAAATACTCGGTCCCGATAATAAGGGTGCCAAGCCCACGGGCGAACTGGCCAAGGCGATTGATAAATATTTCGGCAGCTTCTCCCAATTTCAGGAACAGCTGACCAAGGCCGCGACGGGTCACTTCGGCAGCGGTTGGGGATGGCTCACCCTCGCCAAAGACGGTTCTCTCAAGGTCGAGAGCACCGGCAACCAGGACAGCCCGATCTCTCAAGGCAGGGAACTTCTGGTCACGATCGACGTTTGGGAGCATGCCTACTATCTGAAATATCAGAACCGCAGGCCCGAGCATACGGCTGCTATCTGGAATCTCTTTAACTGGGATTTCATCAGCAATCGTTATGCACAGTTGATTAAAGAACGCTAATATGTTCTAATCGGGGCACCAGATAAGGGGTGCCCCTGGGTTCAATCAGACGCGAAAAAGAAGGTAAATGCCTTTTTTTTCGGTAAAGTAGTTTTCCGAAGGGAGCCTTTTTTGGTTTGTTAAATCGCCTTTAGGGTTTGTTTTGAAAACAATTAATAAGACAAGCTCATCCGAAGGGGTGAGCGTTTTTTTATCCCTCCCCAATGGGATGGCTCCTTTTTTTAATGCCGAGCCCAAGTCGCCGGGTTCAGCACGATGCAGGGCGCTCTGCCGCTCCGCTCACCCTTTTGGCTCCGTCGGAGAAATTACCGACCTCATCCAGCGTGCGGCCAAAGAAGAAGGATTCCGTACCCAGCCCGAGGAGTGGTTCCGAAGCGGCTGGAAAGTGATTGTGCTCTCACGGGATGGCGGCGTGGATTTCCCTCCGGAAATGGCATCCAACCGGATTCTCCTGCCCGTTCCGGTTTTCCGCTGGTCTCTGGGGCAGCGTCTGGACCAGACCTGGCTCGATTTACAGATACCGCTTCTACTGCGCCTGCTTCAGAAATCCCCGGCAAGCTCGGGCGTCGTCCTCTGCTATGCCGAGAATCTGCTCAAAATTCAAGCTCTCCCCTCTCAGGTACCCTCGGCCGATGTGGTTCATTTCGGAGTCTGGGCTCAGCCTGAAGATTTGGCCGGTAAAGGGGTACTGCTCTGCCCGCGCAACGCACCCACCGAGCTCGCGGCCTATCT
>DBPU01000085.1 GCA_002305615.1 Verrucomicrobia bacterium UBA1412
CCTTCCATCGCCATGAAACCGTTGCTTTGTTGGAGCCCTGCATCCTCACCCCAGAACGCATCGCCGGCAAAGAGGATTTCTGCATTCGTGCCTTGAGGAGCAGACTCTCCATCTTCCAAATTCTCCGAAAGCAAATTCGTCGCACCCAAACCGGAATTCAAGTTTCCAAAAAGATTCGTTTCCATCTCCGAGGTTTCTCCACTCAGAACGTTTGTAGCGCCTTCATCCTCCTGCCCTGCAGTAATATTTGTCTCTGTTTGCCCCAGCAAAATCGGCTCTTCTATACGCTCCAGAACAGAAAGACCTCCCGCAGGATCCGGAGCAATTCGATAAAAAGTCTTTTTGAAAGTCGGCTGCATCCGAATGGACGCCATTTCCCCGCTTTCATTCGTGAGCAAACTCCCCCTGACCGGCGGATCCAGCCGAATAAATTCAATCGAAGAGGCACTTCCTTTCACCCCTGCCAGGAGATCACTGCCCGGCACCGCACAACGCAACTCAGAACTGAGCCGGTCCATCACCAGCCGCACGGTCGTTATCCGGTCCATCTCCTCAAGAGCATCCTTCCTGAGCCGCGTAGACTGCTCATAAAAATAGAGAGCCACAACCATGATGCCGATGGCGATCGTCACAGCTAAGACGACTTCAAGCAACGTAAAGCCCAGCCGGCCCCTTCGCACTTGTTGCGAGTTGCTCTCCGGGATCGAATTGCTTTCCATTCTATCAACCATCGCCATACTGCCCCCCTATTCTGAAGGCTCCATAAAAATAAACTGCCCCATCCTGTGAATCACCTGCCCATCAGGCTTGTGAATCGCCACCTCCACTTTCAGCATCTCAGGAACGGAGCGGGCACTTCCACTGTAAAAACCGATCGTCTCAGCTTCCACCTCCTCCGTCTCTATATCGTAGGCCCATTCTTCAAAAGGCGCATCAAAGCGAACACCCTCCACATTTTCAGCATCCACAAGGCCCATCTGCATCTGGGAAAGCAAGCTCACTGCCAGGTTCTGACCATGCACGCTGTTGCGCATCCGATCCACCGAATCCACAGCCGATTGCAGTCCTCCGGTAATGACCGAAAAAGCACCCACTACCAAGGCTAACGCCATCAGCACTTCCAGGAGAACACCGCCACCCTCGCGGCTCTTTCTCCTGAACTCAGCACATGATGAATATTTCCGGTTTCTTTGCATATCTCTTTTACGGAAAGAGCTTACTGGCTCGGCACAGGAATGGGAGAAATGCTCTCATCAAAAAGATATCCACCCAAATCATTCGTCTCCGCTTCCTCTTCCGACGGCATTTCCTCCAACTCCTCTTCATTCGTGAGCACAGAGGGAGTGTATATCTTCCTCTCGACCAGACCCGTTATCCCATTGAGCAAAATCACAACCGTACGCTTATCTTCAGGGTCGCAGGAAACCAGCCGCACTTCCACTGTCTCTGAGGAACCATCCGGATAAAAAAGAATATCCTGCGATTCCCTTACGGAAGACTCCAGAGAAGTCTCTTCTTCGCCTTGCTCCAAGTCGTTTGTCCTCGCTCCAAGAGCACTATCCCCGTCCCTGACGTCACCCAAAATGGCAGAATAACCTTCCCGAGGAGCCAATTTCAGTCCATTGGTCTGGCTCAAATCATTTGTATCCTCCGGTGGAGGTGAGTAATCCCAAAACTGATCGCTCATCTCCTCTTCTTTCTGCTTATCAGATGAACCATCTCCATTCAGGTGGGTAATGGAAATCACGGATACCAACTCTCCAATCCCCAAATTCAACCAGGATACATCTTGCAACTCGCTAAAACTTCCCGGATTACCCGTCGGGTCTTTCTCCACCAACACACGAGGCACATATCCTTCGCGTCCCAAAAAGTCATTCGTCGAAACAAATCTCACGAGCATCCTCTGCCCCGTCTGAGTCGCTTCCGCACTGGCAAACCTGAACATGCTCTCAAAGCGCGCGGCCCCTTCCTCCAGCTGAACTCCCCGTAAAGCCGGAGACATATAGAACACCGCTGAGGCCATGAAGATCATGAGAACGACAACCACCAGTAACAGTTCTATCAACGTAAAACCGTTCTGGTGGTTCATAATTTTATGAAAGGGTTGCTGCTTACGGAGTTCCGGTTGTACCGCTGCCGGTTTCCAGATCTTCCGCGGCATTCTCGTTCACAAGAACGATATCGTCATCCGTCTCGGGCTGNNTCTTCCAAGCTCAGACTGGTGGTGTCGGCAGGCTCATAAACGAGGCCGTTACCCCAGGCATCTTCAAACCTCGTACCGGGTTTCAGGTAAGGCCCCTGCCATTTTTCACCCAGACGCTCATTTTCGAAAGTGGGCTTGAGCATCAATGCCGTGAGACCTCCTTCGTCTTCCGTCGGATAATGCCCAATATTCAGACGATATGTATCCAAGCCGTTCTGTACCTGTTGGAGGAACAACCGAGTCGTATTCTTTTCTGCTGCTTTTTGCTGCGGCAGCACATAAACCACCAGAACTGCTGCCAGCATCATGAGAATCACGATCACCAGCAATACTTCAATCAGCGTAAAAGCGCTGCCACTTTTGCGCGCAAACAGCGCATTGTACTTCTTAATACCTATATTCATATATTTAAAAACCCCTGTTCTTCTCCAAAAAACAGCTCCTGAGAATTGGACGACTCCCTCGCCCCATTTATTCAATAGAAACACCTATACTGTAAAACATATTTTATTGAAACACTCGCCGTCCAATCCTCGGAGGCCCCAATAAAACATCCCTCCTTCTCCAAGCACAAAAACAATTCTCCAAAAAGGGGTTGAATCGTGGCTGTAAAAAAGAAGCTTCAATTTTGTCTACGGATGGTGGAGCCGAGGAGGATCGAACTCCTGACCCCCACAATGCCATTGTGGTGCTCTACCAACTGAGCTACGACCCCATCCGTGTCCGCTTTGTTGCACGCTATGCCTTTTTACTGGCGACCCTACCGGGACTCGAACCCGGGCTACTACCGTGAAAGGGTGGTGTCCTAACCGCTAGACCATAGGGTCACGCGCAACGGGGATGGACTCTAACAGAATCGTGGGGGTTTGCAACACTAAATTGGGAAAAAAGGGAAAAAAGAGGCATTCCTTCTCCAATCCACCCAAAATTACCCCCCTTTTCCATAAAAAAACCGGCGCCTCTTTAAATTTCTTGATGTCCGCATCACCATTTTGCTAACCTCTCTCCCGGTCTGCCCATGCGGGTGTTGTTCAATGGTAGAATGCGAGCTTCCCAAGCTTGAGACGTGGGTTCGATTCCCATCACCCGCTCCAGTGATCTCTTCCGTTTCCGCACCCTCATCCTTTTTTAATCAAACGGCTCCTATTAAGATTAAAGACGAAGACATTCCACGCCTTTTCCTCAACTAGCGCATTAAACGATTCCATTTGAAGCCAATATTTTCGCGCAAAACCTTCATTTAATTGACAGATGAGGGGAATCGGAGAATAATCCCGGGCTGCGCAGGTTGCAATGGAAGGAAATCTAACCAATACGGCTACTACTCACACCGCTTTGTATGTGAGTATTGTGATTGTTTACGTCTTAGCAATGCTCGGTATCGGGTATTGGTGCATGAAGAGAACCCGGAATGTTGGGGATTTCTTCCTGGGAAATCGCTCTTTGGGTCCCTGGATGAGTGCTTTCGCCTACGGCACGAGTTATTTCTCGGCCGTAATTTTTATCGGCTATGCGGGCAAGCTCGGGTGGGGTTTTGGTCTGCATACGCTCTGGATTGTAATAGGCAATACCCTCATTGGGACGGTTCTTGCCTGGCTGGTTCTGGCAGGGCGAACGCGCGTGATGACCGCCCGGCTCAACGCGATGACGATGCCCGAGTTCCTGGCAGCCCGCTATGACAGCAAACCGCTTCAGGTCTTTTCGGGAATCACTATTTTTGCTCTCTTGGTCCCCTACTCGGCTTCCGTCTATATGGGTTTGAGCTACCTGTTTGAAAAAACGATGGGGCTCGAATATGGACAAGCGCTTATCTTTCTGGCAGTTTTAACTGGGGTGTACCTGGTTATGGGTGGCTATTTAGCAGTAGTGGTCAGCGATTTTGTTCGCGGTCTGGTTGAGCTCGCTGGCGTACTCCTGATGGTCTATCTTCTGATTGACATGAAGGGCGGCTTAGTCCAGACCTTCCAGCAGTTGATGAGTCCTGTCAATATGCCCGATCTTTTCACCCCGGATGGTGTCCTGAAGGGAACGGCTCCGGGTGTCCTGTTCCCCGGATGGGTAACCTTGGTAGCTCTGGTCTTCATTACCAGTTTCGGCCCCTGGTCGTTACCGCAAATGGTGCAGAAGTTTTACTCTATGCGGGATAAAAAAGATGTCCTGAGAATCGTCTTTATTGCAGGCACTATCTCGCTTTTCCTATCGTTTGGCGCCTA
>DBPU01000015.1 GCA_002305615.1 Verrucomicrobia bacterium UBA1412
CCGGTGCCGGCGACCAATACTTTTCCCGCTTTCGCGTTGGTTTTCGTTGCGGCGACCGTGATGGAGCGGGATGGGAAAATGATCTGGCTGGGATATTTCCTGACGTTGGTTTCTATTGCCTGGATTGTGGGTGCTGCAATTCTGGGAGAGCAATTAATATCGTTTTTAAAAGAGTGGATTAGCAGCTTTTGGGCGTAGATTTTAATTAATTTCTCCCGGATTTGCTTCAAGAAGGTTGAAATATTGGCATGGTTCTTGCCTTCATCCGACAGTAAGGCTAAGCTCTCGGCAAGGACGAGTGGATATTAGCACGAGTGTTGGAACTGATTATGAAGAAAAAGATAGCGAAATTTTTTTGTAAGAAATCTCAGCTTTTGACGGCTGTTTTTCTTTTCGGAGTTGTCTTTGCGGATGCGCAGAGTGCGATTCAATATCATCCGGCCGGGCAATGGCCCGGGCACTTGCGGGGTGAGTTTTACGACATGAAGCGGCAGGGAGATTACCTCTACGCCAGCATGGTTGAAGAAAACGTCCTGGCCGTACTGCCGGCCGGAGGAGTGGACCTGAAGGTTGCCAGCCGCCTGGATCTGGGTGGGGCCTATCCTTACGGGATATATATCGAGGGCAATACTCTCTACCTCGGACAGGATGACGGCATTCAGCTGGTCGATATCACCGATCCGCTCAATATGCAGTTGGGTGCGAAGTGGAAAATCAGTTATACAGCAGAGGGAAGCTCGACATTAAGCTATTATAACGTCCTGGATCTCTACAAAAAGGGGAACATTTTCTATCTATCCACGGGTCAAGAGGGCATTCGCACCGTTGATATGAGCGACCCGCAGAACCCTGTGATGCTTGGCTCTTATGACCCTCAGGGGGCTCTGATTCAAGCGATTGATGTCAGCAGCGATGGCAATATCATCTACGGGGCCAGCCTGACGGATCAGGTTCACGTGGTCGACGTGAGCAACCCGGCCCAGCCGGTCCGGCTCTGGTACAGTGATACTTTATTGGGAGAATTTTTTCGCCCGACGGATGTGGCGCTGGTGGATAACCTCCTGTATGTGCCCAATTTTTACTATTATGAATTCGGGTATGGGGTGATTTCGGTAGTGAATGCGACCAACCCCTCAGCGATCGAGGTCAGCAAACGCAACGAATATAACGGCTATACTCTCTATCACTTCTCACCTTTCGAGGGTGGAGCCGGGGCTCAGGCCTGGGGCTACTTCGCGACGAAGGATACGAATCAATTTTACCATTACACAGCCAATCTATTCGGTTTGTGGTATGACCCGCTGACGCCGACGCCGCTGCGTGAGCCGATCAACATGGACGGGAACAGTTACACGGTCGCCTACAAGGGGCAATACGCCTACGTGGCCGACGAAATAGCGGGCTGTAAGGTATTGGATATTTCGGACCCCAAAAATCCTCTCCTGGTCAATACGATCAGCACCCAAAGCCATGTTTATAACGTCGCAGTGGTAAATGACAGGCTTTATTTCTCGGCGGGCGATGACGGTTTCTACATAGCGGATATCACGGATCCGGCTTCCCCGGTTCAACTGGGGGGATATCGGAGCCAGCTGAACATCGTGGAGTTTGGACAAAGCTTCTGGGGCTGGATTGTCGATTTCAAAGTGGAAGGCAATCTGGTTTACCTGGGAGTGGATATTACCGGGTTTGTCTCACAGTATGCCTGTGTGGAAGTTATCAATATTGAGAATCTTTCAGAAATTACGCGGATGGGCTACGAGGGAGTCCCGGGAATCTGCAACAGCGTGGGAAAATGCGACAATACGGTGTTCATCGTCGGCCAGGGGCAATATATATCGATGGATGTCACGGACCCCGTGGCGGTGTACTATAAGGGGCATTTCAATATTCCCGGAGGCGGCGACCGGATTGCGCTGCCGCCGCAGACTCATCCCCATGGGTATATCCCTGCCGGAACAAATGGCGTTCAGGTGTTGGATTTTTCTGACCCGGCCAACATCGGCACTCAAAGCGCGAGCACTGTGACGAACACGGTGACATCGGCGGGTTCACTGGCCTTGCCGGGGAATCGTTGCGGGATTTCTTACCGGGGCGATGAGCTCCTGGTGGGGAGCTACAACAAAGGTTTTTCGAGGGTGAATATTTCTTCAAAACTGGCCCCGCAACTGGTAGACCATTTTGACGTGGCCGGGCGTACCCGCGGAGCCTTTTTCTCTGAAGACGGGAGCCTGATTCTGAGCGCTTCGGGAAAATCGGGCGTTTACATTTTTGAAAAGGAAACGCAGCCGCTGACTCCGACGACGATTGAGACCTGGGGATACAATCAGGATGGAGATTTCGTGATGACGCTTTCTCTGGTTTCGGGCAATCTGGAGCTGGAGTATTCTCTGGATGCGCAGCAATGGGCAGCGGTGAGTTCGGCCGAATTCCAGGGAAGTGAAGTTAGAGTCCCTGCGGAATTTTTTCCGGGCAAAAAGAACGTCTACTTCAGAGTAAAACAATGGCAGTAATCCGGAGCCTTTGTATCGAGTAATGAAAGAAGGGCTGTGCCGCGAGGGATTACAGCCCTTCTTGCAAAGAGACACGATGAAGAATATCGTCTATTTTGATTTGGAAACGCAGCGCTCTGCCGATGAGGTCGGCGGCTGGAACTATGCCGATAAAATGGGGATGAGCATTGGGGTGACCTACAGCACAGCCCGGGAGAGCTACCATATTTATGATGAAGCGCACGTGATGGATTTGATCAGAGAGCTGCAGCGGGCGGATCTGGTCGTGGGGTACAATCACTGCGGTTTTGATTACAAGGTTCTCATGGGTTATTACCCGATGGATTTGCGTCCCTTGATTCCCTCACTGGATTTGCTCGAAGAGGTTCAAAAGTATATTCCACACCGGCTGAAAATGGATGCACTGGCCCAGATGACGCTGGGAGTGCAAAAGACGGCCGAGGGGCTGCAGGCGCTGCGCTGGTACAAGGAGGGACGGTTTCTGGAGATTGCCGAATACTGCTGTTTTGACGTGAAAATCACGCGTCTTCTGCATGAATACGGGCAGAAACATGGGAGGCTCTACTACCAGAATCGAAATGGGGGCATTATGGCCGTGCCGGCCAGTTGGGCTACTGAAAGCGTTTAGATAATTTCTGAACGATCGTTTTACCGATATTGAAAGCCGCGGTTGCCGAGGGCGACTGGGTATTGAGGACATGAACAATGCGGTGGCTTTCCTGGACAATCAGATCGTAAATCAATTTGCCCTCGTGAGTTACCGCTTGAGCGCGGACCGTTGAGGGGGCTTTGAGGAGCTGGTTGTTTTTGATCTCGGGCACGAGCTTCTGCAACGTTTTCACAAAAGCGTCTTTATTACTGGTGCGCCAAATTTCGGACATTCCTCTGGGCCAGTGCTCAGCCCAGAGCCACCAGAAGCCCGAAAAAGCCAACAGTTCCCAGATATATTTAAAGTTTACAACCTTGCGTGAATAGCCCTCGCGCGCAAAAGCCAGTACGGCATTAGGTCCACACTCGACGCTGCCATCCACCCCTCTGACGAAGTGAGGACCCAACGGGTCCACATTGGGAATGGGGACCGGATAGATGATGGAATTGCAGAGATGGGCCACTTCTTCCCTGAGTTGGAAAAACTCACCCCGAAAAGAGATAATTTTGATATTGGGGTTTTTGCCTGCCATTTTTGAAACGCGGTCTGCGTGGAGACCGGCGCAGTTGATGACATAGCGGGCGTAGTGGCGGCCATGGTTCGTGACGATGAGGGTTTCGGTGGGCATCTCCTTGATGGAGAGCACTTCCGTGCTGAGCATGACGTAGCAGCCCTTTTTCGCCAATTCACTGAGGAGGGTATTACAGACTTCGCGGTAATCCAGAACGGCTGTATTTTTGACGTGGATGGCGGCCAGTCCCTCGGCGTGAGGCTCTATTTCCTTGAGGTGAGAAGGCCCCAGGAGCTCACAGGGGATATTTCCCTGTTTGCCTCTCTGATAGAGTTCTTGAAGGGGGGAAAGCTCGGATTCACTCGTAGCGACGATGACTTTGCCGCATGTTCGCACCGGGATGCCATAGTCCTGGCAGAAACGCATCATTTCTTCACGGCCCTCCAGACAGCCGGTTGCTTTGACGCTTCCGGGCCTGTAGTAGATACCGCTATGAAGCAAACCACGCCGCACACCGCTCTGATGGGTGGCAACGGCGGATTCTTTCTCAATAACAATAACGGACTTGTCGGGGTATGTATGGACCAGGTTCCATGCCGTGGCCAGCCCCACAATTCCGCCTCCGATTATAATGACATCGTATGGCCTCAAGGCTGGAATTAACATGGATGAAAAACATCTCCAAGTCAAGGGCGAAAGGAGAAGTCCAGTGAGGAAAGAGCGCAATGGAAATGAGATAGAAGGAGGGCTTTTTATTATCGGGAAAAAATTTTGTTTTTTGGGTTTAGTCGCAACAAAAACCAAATGCCGGTGTCTAATTTCCCTGTATGGTACTGCACAGCGCAGATGAGATCGTATCCGGTCGCCGAACGAGAATATGGGGGGTAGCCCTGGGATGTATCGTTCTGGCTGCCTCAGTTTTACTGGCGGCGATTTGGGTTTATGAACCAGAGCCCGAGGATGTGACACATATTCCCGTGACGGGAGATGAACTCTTTGACTCGGGGAAGGTTCATCAAATCCATTTGAGCTTTACGCCCGAGAATTGGGCTGCGATGGAACCCAAGAGAGACCAGGAGCGTGGTGGTTTCGGTGGCCCCGGTGGTGGCCCTCCTGGAGGAGGTCCCGGAGGAAGGGGAGGCTTCAATCCTGAAGATTTCGGAGTGGGCATGTTCCTGGCGCCTGACTTGTTGAAGGGGGATAAAAACGGAGACAAAAAAGTGAGCCAGGAGGAAATCCGTGGAATAGCTGAAACCCGTTTTGATCAATGGGATACGAATAAGAGTGGGTTTTTATCAGAAGAAGATTTCAGCCGTGGAATAGATGAGCTGGCCGCAGCAAGTATGGGCGGTCCGGGTGGCCCTGGAGGCGGTCCGGGGGGAGGCCCTGGTGGCCCCGGCGGCGGAATGGTTGCCCGGGCAGATGGGGCTCGGAATGGAGTCGCCGGAATGGCTGGTTTCGTTTTCGAGTGGAGCAAGGCTGATATGGAGTTTGACGGGCATTCCCTGAAGAATGTTGGTGTCCGCTATAAAGGGAACGGGACCTACATGCAGTCACAGAATGACCTTAAGCGGTCCTTGAAGATCGACCTGAACGATCACATGAAGGGGAGAAAACTGGGCGGTACGACCAAGCTCAATTTGCACAGTTGCGTGACTGACGCCAGTTACATGAACGAGGTGTTGGCGCATCGGTTGTTCAGAGATGCCGGGGTGCCCGCGTCGCGTTACTCTTTTGCGGAGGTTTATCTGACGGTGCCCGGGCTCTACGAACGGACTTACGTGGGTCTCTACAGCCTTGTGGAAAATGTGGATGGGAACTTCATGAGAGATTATTTTGGCACTCAAAAGGGGGTTGTTTTCAAACCGGTGGCCGGCCGGCTCATGGAGTATATCAGCGAGGATTGGAGCGATTATGCGCAGGCCTACGATCCCAAGATGCCGGTTCTGGAGGAAGACGCCCGGTGGATTATCGATTTTTGTAAACTGGTTTCCAATGCCGATGAAAAGACCTTCAATGCGCAGGTGGGCAACTATCTGGACCTGGATGGATTTGCCCGGTTTATGGCGATTACTACCTGGATCAGCACGATCGACAGCATCCTGCAAATGAATCAGAATTTTCTGGTTTATCTTCATCCCAAGACCCGGCAATTACAATTCCTGCCCTGGGATTTGGACCATGCGTTCGGGCAGTTCGGAATGGGGGGGACAGAAGATAGCCGGGAGAACCTGAGCATTCAGCATCCGTGGAACGGACAGAAGAAGTTTCTGGAAAGAGTGTATAACGTGCCGGAGTTTAAGAAGCTTTACTTGTCTTATATGAAGAGTTTCAACGAATCTATATGCAAACCGGAGCGTTTATCTGGGCAAGTGGATGAGTTGGCCGCGGTGATCAGAGCGTCTGTCGCCAAGGAGTCTGAAGTGAAATTGACCCGCTTTGATCAGGTCGTCGCGGGGCAGGTTTTGCAAGGTGGTTTTGGACCCATGGGCGGGCCTCCGGGAGGCTTCCCTGGAGGTCCTGGGGGGAGGTCCGATGAGATGGGTGCTTTCCCCGATGAGATGGGTGCTTTCCCTGAT
>DBPU01000028.1:0-24696 GCA_002305615.1 Verrucomicrobia bacterium UBA1412
GCAAAGTCTGAAGTGTATGTTTTTGGCGTTTAATGTAGGGAACAAAGAGGCATACATGAGTTTTCGGACTCCTACTGGTCCCCAGTGGAAAATGAATCTTGACGTATTTAATAATAAAATATCAGAATGGAAAAAAGAAACTAATTATTCTGGGAAAGAGAATATACCATCTGAAACAGAGGCATTTGAGTGGCTGCTCAACAAAGTCAGCAAAGGAACCTGTTATAAACAGTTCTGGCAGGGTGTCTGTTTTGAGGATTTGGATCCCAATGCACTGAAAATTTTTGGGACACCCCCGTCCACAACCAACTATGGGGTCACCATTTACGACAGCAGTAGGATCGAAAAATTGCTTGTCAATTTTAGTGAGAAAGAAACTAAAATATATCCAAAATGGGCATGGTCTTTCATTCATGGGAAAGATATTATGTTCAGCGAAAAACCAAATACTAGGGAGATTTTAAGCAAGGATGGAAAGCTCACCTATGCAGATTGTTTCTTTTTCGTACTACGACAATCGGACTATCTCCCTCGACCCATTTATGTACGATTTTATTGGAACAGTACCTGCCAAGTTTGGGTTCCATTCGATATAGCATTTGGAAATAAAAAGAGTTACGATTCAGAAAAAGAAAAATATATTTATGAATTATTTTAATATAAATAACAAGTTTAAATTTCAAAAGTTTTTTAGAACTGAGTTTTGGGTATTGTTTTTTTATCGTTTTATTGGACTTTTTTTTATCTTTGCAGCTATCAGTAAATCACGCGGTTTTTACCATATTGAAAGAGTTCTTTTGTTCGCTCATTTCCCCCCTTCAAGTGTGGAGCCTATCGCTTGGATGTTGATATTCTCTGAACTCCTCTTGGGAGTACTTATGACTTTCTTACTAGCCAACAGGGTAACAGGAATTATATCATTTATTATTTTATTATTATTTTCTTTTTTTCTTACATATTTATTGTTTCTACCAAACGCACCTTCTTGCGGATGTACTGGAAACTTTAGTTTTTTCCAGAGTGCATTTTTTGAGAATTTATTTGGAGTATTAAGAAATCTTTTTTTTATTTCAATAATATTTTTTAGATGGCGTATAATGCAAAGAAAAGTTGTTCAAGCCTCTCGCTAAGTCTTTGGAGTAAGGTTTTTACATTTCCATTTTGGGTAACCTCTCTGTTGGTCACTATCGGTTTGTTGTGTGTGTATTTTAGTGCTTGGGGAACAACGTGGGGAGAGTTTAATTTTTCCTCGTCCAGTATCTCTTATTACCGCATACAAGTTGAGAGTCTTCTGGGGGGACATTTTTCGCTGAGCTCTCGGATTGATGCAATTCGATTTGACTTAGCTTGGTATGATGGGGGCGTGCAGCAGATATGGGGGCTTGGGGTACCTCTCTGGATGTTGCCCTTCGAGGGTGTGAGTCGCATTTTTGGATACTATTGTTCGGACATTGTACCTCTCTTGGTAGCTCTAGGACTGCTCGTTTTCTATACGCTGCAGACCTCCCATCTCCTTCTCCGGAAGAAACAGCCCTATCCGGTTGCGTTTCTCTTTTCAGGGATAGTCTTTTTTCTGCCCTCTTTGTGGATTTTTTTTTGGGGTCCCAAAAGTATTTATGGAGTTGCCTGTTTGTATGCCCTGATTTTCTGCCTGATTCTTTTGGTCGCCACTATCCGATATGTAATTGCCCGTAGAAATTTTGATTTTTTTCTGGCCTGTTTTCTGGCCGGTTTTGTGGCTAATGTGCGCCCTACCTACGGTGTCTATGGAGTTGCCGCCGCGTGCATTTGCTTATGGCATTCCCTGTATCCTTGGCGAAGCAGACGCAAAATCGGAGATTTAAAAAAAACCTTCATCGGTTGCGCTCTTTCCTTGGGAGGATTCCTTTTTCTTGCCTGGAGCAACTGGCTTCGTTTTGGCAATCCCTTTGAATTTGGGCATAACCTCAGCTTTTCTGCAAATACAATTGTTTATTTAACTCGGTTCGGAAATCCCTGTGATGAGGCGAGTTTTTGGACCTTGGCACGTGAGCTCTTTTTTTGGCTGTTCACCATACCTTATTGGACGTGGCTGGAGGCGCCCATCCCTCGGTGGCGAGATATTTATCAACCTACTTTCGGACTAACTTATCTGGCTCTTCTCATTTTGTGCGGAGTTTTGCTGGTACGCTTTGTCGCAATGTGCAAACGCGCGGGCAGATTACGCCCGCACTCCTCCGGCAATAATCTCAGCTTACAACCCGCGGGACAGACTCCTTCCTGGAAATATGTTCTCGTGAATAGCCTTGTTTTCTGGTTCGCCATTTCCTTTGTGCCCCTTTCGCTTTTCTATCTCAAGTTCGCTACCCTTTCAACGCGTTACATTCACGATTTTGCACCCGCCTTTTTAGCCGCGACTTTTTGTCTTCTTTTCTGCTCGGGGGGGACGGGTAGATGGAAAAAATGCTGTTATGGAGGTCTTTATGCATTTATCTGCTGGAAACTGATTTATTTAATAACTTTCCCCGCATCAAATGATACTTGGGCGAGATTGCCAAGAGGAACAGGAGAACTTGCACCTCTAGAAGGTCGAATACTAAGTGATTATCAGGGAATTTACACTCCAGAAAATCATCCCTGGTTTTCCGGTATTATGGGTAATGGGATGGAATGGAATAGGGAAACGGGTCTCGTCGGTGCGATGGCTATTCTGATGGTTGATCGCCCGCAGTTCCTGGAATTAACGCTGGGACCGGAGGCTGAGGACTTCCCAGAAGTGTACCGGGCCAAGATCAACACTATTGAGCTGCCTATCATCGGGATCACACCTACAAAATACGGCACGAACACGGCTAAACGCGTCCGCTTTTCGATCCCCGAATCTATTCTACGCCAAAATGGAAATCAATTAATCAGCCTTTGCTTTACCCCCAGTTTCCATGGCCGCGATATGAAACGAACCCGACCACTTTATCAGGTGCGATGGAAATAAAATTAGCCAAATGAAATGGATACCTTGAAAGCAAATTCAGAAAATACGCATAAACATCCAATTGTGGTCGTAGGGGCCGGCCCGGCGGGGTTAACCGCAGCGGCGGAGTGCGTGCGCTTGCGGGGCGGCTCTGGAGAAGGCGTCACGCTGCTGGAGCAGGATCCGAGCACAGTCGGCGGGATATCGAGGACCGTTTGTCATAAAGGATTTCGGTTTGATATCGGGGGACACCGTTTTTTCAGCAAGAACCCGGAGATTGTCCGCTGGTGGCAAGAGCGGTTGCCTGAAGATTTTCTTTCCGTTCGTCGTCAATCGCGTATTTTCTATCAAGGTCGTTTTTACGATTATCCCCTCAAGCCCTGGAATGCGCTGCGGAACCTGGGCTTCCTGGAGAGCCTGCTCTGTGGGCTGAGTTACGTCCACAGGCGAATGTGGCCGATCCGGCCTGAGACGAGTTTTGCGGATTGGGTAAGCAATCGATTTGGGAATCGTCTGTTCCGGCATTTTTTCAAGACCTACACGGAAAAAGTCTGGGGAATTCCTTGCACAGAGATCAGTGCCGATTGGGCTGCCCAACGGATACAACAGGGTCTGTCCTTGATGCGCGCAGTCTGGAATGCCTTTTCCAAGCCACAACCGGGAGGACCAGTTGTGAAAACCTTGATTGACCGTTTCCAATATCCCCGGTTGGGGCCCGGAATGATGTGGGAACAAACCCGTGATGATTTATTGAAAGCCGGGGTGAATATCCAGATGGGACGAAAGGTTACGGAAATTCTCTGGCAGAATACTGTCCCGGATTCCGATAAGCGCCGAGTCGTGTCAGTGCGCACGCTGACGCCTGATGGCAAAACGGAGGATTGGGCCGGTAAGGAGTTTATCCTTTCCATGCCTCTGCGGGAAACCTTGCAAGCCCTGAGACCTTTACCCCCCGAGGCCACTCAAAGGGCAGCCCGGAGCTTGCTCTATCGGGATTTCATGACCGTAGCATTACTAATCCGTCAACCGGAAAAGAATGCCGTTCTCTTTCCGGATAATTGGATTTATATCCATGATAATCAAGTGCAAATGGGGCGGATTCAGAATTTCAACAACTGGAGTCTGGAGATGGTCCCTCAGCCTAAGGAGGGTACCCTCACCTGTCTGGGTTTGGAATACTTTTGCAATCAGGGCGATACTCTGTGGGAAAAACCCGATGAGGAACTGTTAACCTTGGCAAAAAGAGAGCTGATGCAGGTGGGTATCTTCCCTTCTGGTGCGGTGAGGATGCCTGGTCTCAGGGTGGAGGATGGCTGCGTAGTGCGGATGCCCAAGGCGTATCCTGTTTATGGAATGAAGTATCGGGATACTTTACGGGTAATTCGAAAAGAGTTGGAGAATTTTTCCAATTTGCAGGTTTGCGGGCGCAATGGCATGCACAAGTACAATAATCAGGACCACTCAATGATGACCGGCCTCCTTGCCGCACGCAACATTGCCGATCAGGCCCGTCCCCCGGAGAAGAAATTATTTGATCTTTGGTCCGTGAACGAAGATAGTCTGTATCAGGAAGAGGTATAATATGCAAGTCCAGCTTGGCAAACGAAAAGGTTTCACCTTGATTGAGCTTTTGGTCGTGATTTCGATCTTGGCAATTCTGGCGGGAATGCTTTTGCCGGTACTCAGCCGTGTCAAAGAAAAGGCACGTATTGTCCAATGCAAGGGTAACCTCAAAAATATCGGCATTGCCTTGACCCTTTATGCCGATGATAACGAGGGCCGTTTTCCCGACATGCGCAGACCTCCCTTCCGGCTGGAAGGAGAACCCAGTGGGGTATGCGGTTATTGGCCATGGGATTTATCCAGGCGCCTGACGGACCGCTTGGAACATTACGGACTGGAGCGAAAACTCTATTTTTGCCCCTCCGCCCGTGAGATGCTCAAGGATATGAGCAACCGTTGGGAGTTCTCTCCCCACTTTCGCGTCAATAGCTATATGTGGCTCATCCCCGGCATCGCGGGTGTCAAAAACGAAGACTGCTGGGTTTTCTCCCCCGAAGAGCACCGCCGTTGGGCCATTGGAACCGAGCCCCCGACGCGCTTTATCCCGCTACTCACCGACGCCGTGATTGGCCAGCGGAATATGGATGGAACCATGCGCTACGATACGATTTATGGCGACAATGTGGATAAAACAAGCCATCTGAAAGGCAATATGCCCGCGGGTGCAAATCAGGTTTTCACCGATGGTCGGGTGGAATGGTTTTCCTGGAAGAAGTTAGAAGAACGCTATTACTGGGTGCGCCCGAACGACACACGCTTCCACTTCTGAAATGGTACGCGAGAAGGGGGTCGAACCCTTAACCTTCAGCTCCGGAGGCTGACGCTCTATCCAATTGAGCTACTCGCGCGGCCTTTTTTGTTGTCGCGGTCGCTGCGATAAGGAGACTTCACGCCCCTTTTCTGCTGCTCGCGCGGCCTCTCGAATGTATGCAAAAACGCGCACCTTTGCAATCTCTATGTGGAGTTAAAACCGCGGCCGCCCTCGTTCCTCTCACCGGACCGGACAAAATACTGGTCTTTCACCCTGGCTTTCATTAACATAAACGCGCATCAGGGCTCCTCCGGATGCACCTTTTTTTATAAGCTTTGCCCTATGATCGTATCCTTGAAAGGCATTTTAATGGAGTCGCATCCCACGCTGGCGGTGGTCGATGTCCACGGTGTCGGCTATGAAGTGCTCATGCCCCTTTCTTCCACGACGCAGCTGCCCGCCATCGGCCAGGAGGTAAAAATCCAAACCCATCTGGTCGTCCGGGAAGATGCTCAGACGCTCTACGGCTTCATGAGCACGGCTGAAAAGGAGCTCTTCCGCATCCTGATCAACTCGGTCAGCGGCATCGGCCCCAAAATCGCCCTCAATATCCTTAGCGGCATGACGGTGGAGCGCTTCCGCCTGGCTGTCAGCTCGGGCGACGTCAAAGCTCTTTCCCAAGTCAGCGGCATCGGCAAAAAAACGGCCGAGCGCATCGTCGTCGAGCTCAAGGATAAGGTCGGCCTGGCCTTCTCCGGCACACTCCCCTCAGCCGGCGCCTCCGGTGCGTATACCCTCTCCCCTCTGGATAAATCCCTGGCCGATGCGGTCTCTGCCCTGATGACCCTCGGTTTCAAACAGGCCGATGCCCTCACGGCCGCCAAGGCAGCCCAGGCCATGCTGGGACCCGAGGCCAGCGTTGAAGAACTCATCCGGGCCAGTTTAAAAAAATAAGCATTTCGTGGCACCCTGTTTAAAATAATGAGTATCGAGTCATACACCGCGCCCGCTGCACCCCGCATCGTCAAACCCCAGAAAGCACGCTGGCACGGCAGGCTCCTGGCCTGGCTTGTTTTTGGCGTCACGCGCCTCTTCACCGCATCCATCCGCTTCCGTGTCCACCCAGTCCACAACCACATTGAGGGATTCGGCACCCTTTCCAATCCGCAGAACGTCATTTTCTGCATTTGGCATAACCGCCTCTTTCTCTCCCTGGCCTGCTATTTCGTATTCGTGGTCAAAACGCAGCCCAAGCGCAAAATGGCCGCCCTGGTCAGCGCCAGCCGCGATGGTGGAATGCTCACCCATGTCCTGGAACTTTACAACATCGTCCCGATACGCGGCTCCAGCAGCCGCCGGGGAGCCCAGGCCATGCTCGAACTCCATTCCAGCGCCGAGAAAGGTCTGGATCTCTCCATCACCCCCGATGGTCCCCGCGGGCCACGCTATCGGATTCATCCGGGCGTCATCACCCTGGCTCAGCTCACCGGTCTGCCGATTCTCCCCATCACTTACCGCCTCTCCCGCAAGATTACCCTCAATAGCTGGGACCGCTTTCAGATTCCCCTGCCCTTTTGCACCTGCACCGTCTCGGTCGGCGAGCCGGTCTATGTTCCCAAAGATATCACCCCCGAAGAGCGCGAAACCTGGCGCAAAAAACTCAACCAAACCATGCTCGACCAAACAGAGGATTAACCCATTCCACTTTAAAAACAGGAGATCAATATGAAAATCACAAAAGCTGTCATCCCGGCCGCAGGCTTCGGCACCCGTTTCCTGCCCGCATCCAAAGCTCAACCCAAAGAGATGCTCCCCATCGTCGATACTCCCACCATTCAATACGTGGTTGAAGAGGTAGAAAAAGCCGGCATCTCCGATATCCTCATGATTATCGGCAAAGCCAAGCGCGCCATCGAAGAGCACTTCGACCGCAATTTCGAGCTCGAAGCCGAACTGGCCGAGAAAAACCGCATTCAGGAACTGAACGATATCCGCCGCATTTCAGAAATCGCCAATATCTTCTTTATCTACCAGAAGGAATTGAACGGCCTGGGCGACGCCGTCAACTATGCCCGCAGCCATGTCGGCCAGGAGCCCTTCGTTGTCCTCCTGGGTGATACCATTATCGACACGGATAACGGCCAGAGCATCACAGCGGAGATGATCCGCGTCTATGAGCAGTACCAGGCGCCGGTCGTTCTGCTCGAAGAGGTCGACCCCAAAAAAGTCAGCCGATACGGCATTGTCGGCGGCACCATGATCGACTCCCAGATCGTCGAAATCAATCAGCTGGTGGAGAAACCAGCAGTCGATCAAGCCCCCTCCAATCTGGCCGTCGCGGGCCGCTACATTCTCACTCCCGATATTTTCGAATGCATCGACCAGACTCCCCGCGGCAAAAATAACGAAATCCAGCTCACCGACGCCATGCAGTTGCTCCTCAAGCGCCGCCGTTTCTATGGGCTCAAGCTCAAAGGCGTCCGCCACGATATCGGCAACAAACTCGACTTCGTCAAAACCAATATCCTCTACGCCATGAAACGCAGAGATATGGGCGAAGCCATCAAGAAATTCATCAAAGATATCGCAGCGAAACTGGACCACTAAACCACTTTCCAGACTATTTTCTTAAAAAACTCTGGACATTCTGTCAAAATTAGGACAGGCTTTCGATTGACTTTAAGTCCAAACACGAAAATATTATGGATATTACCTTTAACTGTCCCCTTTGTGAGCAGGAGTTGGTGGTAGATTCTTCCTACGCGGGAGAAACGATCGAATGTCCTGAGTGTGCAGCAGAAATCGTCGTCCCTGCAACCGAAACCCAGGATGCAGACGAGGGTGAGGAGCAGGAAACCGAGGAACAGGCAGAGCAAGAAAAGGCGGCTCAGCCGGCCCCGGCTCCCACTGAGTCTCAGAAAATGACGCTCCCCGGCAGCGGTGCGGTAATCAATGCCATGGCCAGCTCCGCCGCGGCACGTGAACATAAAACCTTCACAGTGCCCGTTCACGGAGCCGGAGAGGCCGCGGAAAAGTTGATCCAGAAGCCGAATGCTCCTCTGGAGGTCAGTGCGAAGAAATGGGAAAAAGGCGTAGCCGTGAAAACCATCCGCCGTATTGACTGCATGGAGGTCGGTAAAGACCACTTCGACGATAAGGTGACCGAGTTCATTAACACCGTCGGCTACGATCGAGTTTTGGAAGTCCAGACCATTGTCTACACTTTTCAGGATTTGGCTACCAAAGCACTCATGACCGATTTCGGCGTATTGATCGTCTATCGCATTCCTGAGAATTAGAAAGCCTTTTCTCCCGGTTCATAACTCACGCCGGTCCACAGCATGGGGCGCGTGAGAATGGGGAATATTCTCAAAATATCCACAGTTTTCTCTCTTTAAACCGGGAGAAAACTTTTTCTTTTACGGGTTCACGCTGTTCGTGCTGCTCTGGCTGTTCACCGGGGCGGTGGTGGCCGAAGGAGTCGAAGGAGCCTCCACTTTTCTGGGTGGCAGATTCAACCGCTGCCTCAGTGCGTCCGCCATCAAAGGCTCACGCTCATCGGCCAAAGCCAGGAATTGAGTCAGTGCCTCTGTCCTCATGCTCTGGAAGGGCGGCAAGCCCACACGGGCCTTCGCAGCCTGATCTCCTTTTTGCATCGACGCTTCGTACTTCTGCCAGACCTTGAGCGCGATCGCAGCATAGCCGTTCGCCTCTTCCTCCTCATCCAGCGCCAAAGTATGGAAAGATTGGAAGAGCAAACCCTCCACAATCCCGCGAACACGGTCCGGCGAATTATCCCTCACATCCTCCTCCACACGCTCGACCACGAATTCATCCAGCGCGATCTTCTCCGGTGTCGCCGTCGGGTCACCCGTCAGGAGACTCTGTCCCGGGTAGCGCTGGGCAAACTCTTTGAAATACTTGGCCGATTCGCTGATCCGGTTATAGGTATAGAGAAAATAAATCGCGTCTTTGAGGAAATTTTTGTGTGCCTTCAGAATATGGTCCCGATACTCGGGGTCCGCATTCGCAAACTCCAGATAAGCCTTGTCCGTATTGGCAATCGCATCCAGATTTGGACGATACTCGAAGCCCTGACTGAATTGATTTTCAACCAGACGGCCCCGGTGGAAATTGAGCAACATCGGCTGATAAATCTGCCTGCGCAGCGACATCAAATCATATTTCTTGTTCCCGGTACATTTCTCCAGGCCCATCATCGCCCAGTAAATGGAATGCGCATCAGGCAGCCGCCACTCAAAAGGGCCGTACTTATCATCCACCTTTTTCATAAACGCCGGGTCCATCTTGAACTCCTCTTTGAGTCTGCGAACCTTCTCCTTATCCTCGTCGGTCGTCGGGTTCAGGAGCTTTTCCCAGTCGACCTGTTTCCCCAGAACAGATTCCATTTCGCCCGCCCAGTACGATTTATAAAACACGTGGCAGTCGTCCAGATAGTATCCGATCTTGTTCTGGAAAAACCATGCCAGCTCGCGATACAGCTCCGGCCGATGCGGATTATATTTCAGCCCTTCGTCCCGCAGCATCTTCACCCCGGAGTAAACCCAGTGCCAGCGCTGCAGCGGGTCGCTGAATTTGATCGAAATATTATAGGCCATGTTCCATGCCTGCCACTGCCATACCGGCGCAAAAGTCGGCTCCAGTTTCGTAATCCAGTCCGCCAGCTGTATCGTCTCAAAATAGCGATTCTGGTCCCCAAGGTCCGTCATACGCGTCCAGAGAACGTTGACGATGAGCCCGCGGAATCCTCCAAGGGCCACCGTCGTAAAAGCCAGTATCGGCGGAGCATTCTCCAGCACTTCCAGTCGGGTCAGCCCCATCTCTCCGCGCTCGCGGTTAATCGTCTTCTGAAGAAAATGCGTAGAAATCAGCGATGCGACGATCACTACCCCCATCACGATCTTGAACAAACGTCCCTTCATAGACTACCCCTGCCCTCCACTGGGCAAAGCCAGTTCACGCCTCGAAAAACAATAGACACCCAGAGCCACGAAAATGCCTCCCACCAATATCACAACCTGCCCGACCGCTTTGAAGACCATCCACCAGGTCACCGCCCGGCCCTCGCTGAGAAGCTCCACAGGCGAAAAATTCAAAACCACTTCCGTCAAATTTTTGAGCTCCTTGAAGAAAAAGACCGATATATGGTCAAACACACCCCGCTGTTCGACTTTTCCCGTCTCGTGGTCCACTCCGGTAATTCCTCCCTCTTCAATCACCTGGTTCATCGTCCCGGTCGAAAGTCCCAGAATCAGCACCGATACCGCAAAGAATGAAGCCACAGGGAAAGAGAGAAAACTCGAGGCCGAAAGCCCGATTGCCGCCAGCAGCGCCAGCCAGCAAAAGAGAATCATGAGCCCTTTGAGATAATTGGCCAGGAAGCCTCCCTGCCGGTAGAGAACTTCCATTCCTTCATTCACGTCAAAGTAAAAGGTCTCATTCTGATTATTCATGAAACGCACCTGCAGATGCCCATTTTCATCCAGAAGATTGGGCGGAACCTCTATCTCATGGAACACATTCGGGGTCATCAGCATTACCACACGCCACGATTGCGGGCTATCCATCGGCCCCACTTCCCAGAACATCGGGAAAGTGCGGGTATCCTCAAACGTCGAGTTGTGGCTCATCGCGATAAATTTCGTCCTGAGGTAAAGCGGCTTATCCTTGAGCTCAGCGGGGTTCACCCCCAGGGGAATATCCCATTCCCTCATCATGCTCTGCGGAACCAGCTGAAATTGATGTTTGAGCATCTCGAAAATTTGCTTCTTGAGCTGAGCCTGGTCCACATCCTCCAATGAGGTCTGCTTCATCCTGTCCTGAAAAATCTCCTCCACCGTCTGGGTCAAATCTACCGCAGGCTCCTTAGCCGATCCTCTGGCGACGAACACCTCGTTCTCCAACACAAATTTCTGGTCTTCATTGAGTCGGCCACCCCGGTATTCCAGCAACCCGTAGATGACCAGTCCCGAAGCCCCCAGCAGCATCGCGTTCAGAATCAGAATGCCCAGCCATTTTCCCATCCAGATTTTCCAGCGTGCCACCGGCTTCACAACCACGAGCTGGATTCGGCAATCCTCAATATCCCGCGCCAGAATCCCGCAGGAAAGCCACAGCGTCGCCAGTCCCAGCGTCGTCACCGTCAGCCCCATCGAATAGGTCAGGAGGATCTGCACAAAACCACGCGCCGTGCCGTCATCCTTGATAAGCAGCGGCAGCGCCGTCACCGATACCACCAGAAACAGGGCGAGCAAAGCGACAATCCGGAAGCGAAATGCAGCTTTGAGGGTCAGTTTCGCAATCGCTAAAATCGGCTTCATTTATTTCCTTTATTACCCAGGAGGCCGGAAAGTTTTTCGCTAGCCTTTTTGAGATTCTCCTGCCTTTGCTCCGATTGAGGCGATGCCGCCGGAGAAGTCTCCCTTGATGCGGCCGGCTCTGCCGGTGCCTGAACCGTCGTCTTGGAGAGAAGCGCCGAAAGCTTCTTGGAAGCATCCACAGACGGGGCAGCCGGAGCCTCTTCCTTCTTCTTTTCCGGAGCCGGTGTCTCAAGCAGGGATTCCTTGCTGCTGGTCAGCCTCTCCAAAATACGATCTTTGGCCTGGACCCGTTCAGAGTCTTCACTTCTCAGATACCGCGCCACCGTTCCACCGGAGACGGCTCCGGAGGTCTCTTCTGCACTGGAGCGCGCCTTCTTCACGACATCCAGGAAGTAGCTTTCCAGATTCTGCGAAGGACTGTCCACTAGCACGCTCTCCTGAGCGGCCGTTTCAGGAAACTTCCGGCCCAAGTCGGCCCGAATCGTGGAGAGTACCTTCTCCAGCGTTTCCCGCTCCAAGACCGGCATCGTAATCCTCAACCGGTCCGGCGTAGAAAGCAACTCCTTCAAGGTCCCCATAGCCTGAATTTTGCCTCCGTAATAAATCACCACCCGGTCGCAGACATCCTCCACGTCAGCCAGGAGATGGCTGCTCAAAATCACCGTCTTGCCTCGCCGGGCCAGCTCGACAATCAAATCCTTCACCTCGCGGCAGCCAATCGGGTCCAGACCGGAGGTCGGTTCATCCAGAATCACCAGGTCCGGGTCATTAATGAGCGCCTGAGCCAGACCGATGCGACGCTGCATACCCTTGGAAAACTCACCCACCGTTCTGCGGCGCACCTTGTCCAGACCGACCATCTCGAGCAGTTGCTCAATTCTCTGGCGACGCTCTCCGGAAGGCAAATTAAAGAGACTGCCGAAGAAATCCAGCGTCTCCGCGCTGTCCATATAGCGGTAGAGATAGGATTCCTCAGGCAAATAGCCGATCCTCCGCTTGGTGGCAACATGCCGGGTCGAGCGCCCGAATACCTCAATATGCCCGCGGGTCGGATTGAGCAGCCCCAGGAGAAGCTTCACCGTCGTCGATTTCCCAGAACCGTTGGGTCCCAGCAAACCAAACACCTCTCCGCGGCGCACCTGAAAACTCACGTCATTGACCGCGTGAGCCTTGGGACGCCCCCAGAAATCTTTAAACACCTTGCTCAGCCCCTGCACCATGACTACTGTCTCGGCTGCCGTGCTAATCTCGTTCTCATTTGGGTTAACCGCTCTGGCTAAACTCATACGCGCTTAGGATAGCTTAAAAACCGCTCAACGACAATCAGGAACTCTGACCCCGATTCCCGCATAGAAAAAAACCGGCCCCGGCTGGAAGTGCTTCCATTCTCGCACATTCTCACACCGGGACCGGCCTCTTTATTCAGTCAGTCTTCTCTTTCCTAGAACCGAACTCTCTCCAGATAATCCAGGCTCAGAGGAAGCTGCTCTTCCACAGTGGGACTTTCGTCTTCGATGAAGTAATAGAGCACGCCAGCTTCCTGGGCTGCCTTGAGCACCTTCGGATAATTGACCTGACCGGTTCCCAGCACGACGTCGTTCTTCGTATCGGTGCCGCCGCTCAGGTTACCCTCTACACCCACTTTCAAATCTTTGAGGTGAATCAGCTCCCAGCGATTGGGATACTTGGCCAGCCACGCCGCAGGATCTTCTCCCGGGAAGAGCGTCCACATCACGTCCATCTGGAAAGTGACATAATTCGGATCGGTCTTTTCCATCAAGAGGTCCATGATCTTTTTCCCGTTCATCCAGGGATAAAATTCATAACCGTGGTTATGGTAGTAGAACTTCACTCCGTACTTGGCGAGAACCTTGCCCGCATTGTTGAAAACTTCGGCTGCCGCAGTCGCCTGAGCCGCGTCGAAAGGCGCTTGATGCGGAACCCAGGCGGTCCCGACATATCTGAGCCCCAGTTCCTGTGCGCGTTTACCCACGGCTTCCGGGTCATTCTTCAGCTCGTCGAAACCGAAATGCCCAGCAACCATCACCAGACCCCGATCGCTCAGGAGCTTCTTCATCTCTTCGTTGCTCTTGCCGTAAGTCCCCGCCAGTTCCACATATTTGAAACCGAAAGCCTTCACCTTATCCAGGGAGCCTTCCACGTCTTTACCGAAACTGTCTCTCAAGCTGTAAAGCTGCAACCCGATATGCCCCTTGAAAGAGCGGCCCTCACCTCTCAATGGGGCGTCGCCCGATTCTCCATTGGCGGCATTCGCACTCAGCGTCAATGCCCCAATCAAACCCAATAACAAGAATATCTTCTTCATACGAGCGCCCATTCTACGAATCAATCCCCAAAAGTGAAGTCAAAAAAAAGATACCAGAGGAATCCCCTTCCCCGAAAGAACACTATAAAAAACTTATTACAAAAGAGATACGACCCCTAAAATCAAAAATTTCCCGTTTCGGAGAAAAAAGTCTCGCTATCTCTCAGCCGATAAGGCACAATCCCCATGCACGAAACGGACAGTATGGTCATGGAATTTTCTGTTCCCAATACACTGGAAAGCGAGATTGATGAGCTGATAACGCACTATCCCGAGAAACGGAGCGTGACGTTAATGGCTCTGCATGCACTGCAGGCGCACTTCGGGTTTGTCAGCGATGCGGGCATCGAATGGATCGCTCAAAAACTCGATCAGACTCCTCTCGCCGTATTGGAGCTTGTCACCTTCTATCCCATGTTTTCCCGCGAACCGCTGGGGAAATTCCACTTCAGAATCTGCCGCACTCTGAGTTGCGCTCTCAATGGTTCAGAAAAAATCTATTGGGCTCTCTGTGAACAACTTGGACTCGATAAAAACGTTCACAAAAGACAAACCACGCCCGATGGCCGTTTCACCGTCGAATTCGTAGAATGTTTAGCCTGCTGCAATAAGGGCCCGGTTTTGTTTCTGAATGAGGATTTCCACGAAAACATGACAGAAGAATCTGTTTCCAAGTTACTTACAATCTGCAATGGAGATAACTCCTCCGAGAGAAAGGGTACTGGAAAATGAAGAAAAGATGGCTGCCGAACAAGGATTTGAACCTTGACAAACAGTTCCAGAGACTGCTGTGCTACCGTTACACCATTCGGCAAAGCCCAGACATGTTACTCGGAGAAAATAATTCGTCAAGCCCTGAGAAAGAAAAAGATTAAGAACCCCGTTTTATGCCTCAGAAAAACAGACTCATCCTCAAGAACTTGGATAACAAAGATTATAATAACACTCTTTCTTGTTATCTGGAAGAAGGTGGCTACGAAACTCTGAAAAAAGCGCTTTCTCTCAAAGAAAAGACCACCCAGGACGGCAAAAAACTTTCCCCACAGCAGCAGTTGCGAGATGAAGTAAAGGCTTCCGGCCTTCGCGGCCGCGGCGGTGCAGGCTTCTCGACCGGCCTCAAATGGTCCTTTGTGAACCGCGCCTCCGGTAAGCCTATCTACCTGGTTTGCAACTGCGATGAGTCTGAGCCCGGCACCTTCAAGGATCGACAGATCGTCCACAAAGACCCTCATCAGCTCATCGAGGGAATGATCATTTCCTGCTTCGCCAACGATGTTCACCTGGCCTACATCTACATCCGGGGTGAATTCAACGAAGGCGCTAAAATTTTGAACCGGGCTCTGGATGAAGCCAGATCCAGAAATCTCTTGGGCAAGAATATCTTGGATAGCGGCTACGACTTGGAAATTTACATCCATCGCGGTGCCGGTGCCTATATCTGCGGTGAAGAAACCGGAGCCCTGAGCTCCCTGGAAGGATATCGCCCCCAGCCGCGTCTGAAACCTCCCTATTTTCCTGCGGCTCTGGGCCTTTATATGTGCCCCACTATCGTCAACAACGTGGAGACACTCTGCGCCGTCAAGCATGTGATCGAAATAGGCGCCTCGCAATATGCCAAACTGGGAATCCCTTCGGACCCGGGAACTCGCATTGTGGGTGTCAGCGGACAGGTCCGCAACCCGGGATATTTTGAGGTCGAGATCGGAAAAATCACTCTGGGTCAAATCATTAATGATCTGGCCGGCGGTCCCCGCTCCGGTCGTCACATCAAGGCGATTATCCCCGGCGGATCCTCTTCTAAGGTCCTGAGAGCGGATGAGAAAATTACCCTCAAAACCAAAAATCCGGATGGCACCCTGTCCGAAAAAGTGGTAGATGTCTTTGACTTACCTTTCGATTCCGATAGCATTGCCGCAGCCGGGAGCATGATCGGCTCCGGCGGCATCGTCGTCATTGATGACACGACCAGCATGGTGGAAGTCGCCGCCAACGTCAGCGAGTTTTATGTCCACGAAAGCTGCGGACAGTGTACCCCTTGCAGAGAGGGCACCCGCTGGATGAATAAGATTTTGAAACGCATTCTGGCCGGTAACGGCCGCCGTGACGATGTAGATGAGCTGGTTCGAATTTCTCAGAATATTATGAATGGCAGGTCGTTATGTGCTTTTGGAGAAGCCGCATCCTGGCCCATCGAAAGTTACGTTTTAAAATTCCGCGATGAATTCCTCGCCCTGTGTGCGTCGGCTGAAGATTCTCGCAAAGAAATTTGGGGTGAAGCCGGCATCAACCGGTTTGCATAAAAATGACAGAGACGAAAAATGAGTAACGAAGAAAAAGTTCAAGCGAAAGTGGAGGTTCCGATGATCACCTTCAAAGTGGATGGCCAGACAGTCTCGGTCCCCAAAACGCTTCCTCATCCTGTCACAGGCAAGCCCGAGCCCATCAGCATCATTCAGGCTTGCGCCCTTGCCGGAGTCAATATTCCCCACCTTTGCTACCATCCCAAGCTCCCGGTAGCCGGAAACTGCCGTATGTGCCTGATCGAGTACGGAATGCCCGTTCTGGACCGCGAACGCAAGCCGGTTCTGAATCCGGATGGCTCACCTCAGATCAGGAGAATTCCCCGTCAGGCAATCGCCTGCGCCACACCGGTCACTCCCGGCATGGAAGTTTATACCCAGACCGAAGGCGTCGTCCGCGCACGCAAATCGGTCCTGGAGTTCCTGGCTCTGAACCACCCCCTGGATTGCCCGATTTGCGACAAAGCCGGCGAGTGCAAACTCCAGGAATATGTCCACCAATACGGGCAGGAGACCTCCCACTTCTTTGAAACCAAGCTCGAAAAACCCAAGAAAAAAGCGATCAGCTCCAAAATCGTCTTGGATAACGAGCGCTGCATTCTCTGCACCCGCTGCGTCCGCTTTACCGATAGTGTCGCCAAAAATCCGGCTTTGGGAATTCTCAATCGCGGTGCCCTTAACACCATTTCCAACTATCCGGGAACCGAGTTTGAGCATAATTACACTCTGAACACGGTCGATATCTGCCCGGTGGGCGCTCTGACCTCACGCGATTTCCGCTTCCAGATGCGCACCTGGTTCCTTTCCGAGACTCCGAGCATCTGCCCCAACTGCGCCACCGGCTGCAATATCCTGATTCATAGCCTCAAAGGCCATATTTACCGCCTCACCCCGCGTGAAAATGACGCTGTCAATTCCTGCTGGATGTGCGATTCGGGCCGCCTCAACTATAAGTGGGTGAATGACTCCCGCAGACTTTCAAACGTCCTCTGGAGCGAAGCTGGCCGCCGCGACGAAATCGATTGGGAAACCGCGATCAGCAAAATCTCTGCCGCGCTTAAATCTTCTTCCAAAGGTTCTACGGCGATCCTCGTATCCGCCCGCCAGAGCACCGAAGAAATTTTCCTCGTCAGCAAGCTCGCAAAACTTCTGGAAGCGCAGACCGATAGCCTGCCGCGCATCGGTGAGGGAGATTTTCTCCTGCTTAACCCCGACATGAACCCCAATAGCAAGGCCATTGAGATTTTCGGGTTGGCCTCCGCTACTCCCGGCGCGAACGTCTCCAAGATCGCCAAGGCAATTGAATCGGGCGCCATTCGCAACCTCATCGCTATTGGCGAAAACCCGGTCGAAATGGGTATTGAACCGGGCCTCCTCAGCCGCCTGGATTTATTCGTGGTTTGCGACATCCTGGGCAATAAATCAACTCTCGAAGCCCAGTATCTCCTGCCCGGCGCGAGCTTCGCTGAGAAACAGGGAACCTTTATCAATGCCAAGGGCCGTGTCCAACGCTTCGGCAAAGCCTTCGACCCGATGGGCGAGGCCCGACCCGAGTATTGGATTCTCTCCTCTCTCCTCTCTGCGCTGACCGATAAACTTTGGCCCAAGACGCCCGAAGAAATTTTTAACATGATGGCCGCTGAGCTCCCCGCCTTTAACGGGATGACCTGGGCCAAGCTCGGCACCGCCGGCATGAATCTCCTTTCAACAACGAACACGACTGAAAAATGATTGGCGAACTTCTTTACTCCTTTTTGGATTGGCTCAAGCAGATTCCCCACTTCTGGTGGTGGCTGGCCTTTACTCTCGTCAAAATCGGAGCCGCCATCGGCCTGCTCCTGGGAATGGTCGCCTATACCGTCGTCCTGGAGCGCCGTGTGGCTTCCTTCATTCAGGACCGCCTTGGCCCCAACCGTTCCGGCCCCTGGGGACTCCTCCAACCGGCTTGCGACGGCATTAAAGCTTTCCTGAAGGAAGACTTTATCCCGGGCGGTGTGCATCGCTTCTTTTACTGGCTCGCACCCGCTGCCCTGATGGTTCCCGCCATGATGACCCTGGCCGTGATTCCCTTCGGCTCCAATATCGGCGCCCAGCCGATGGTGATTGCTGATCTCAATGTCGGCCTGCTCTATACCTTCGCCGTCGTCTCGATGTCCGTCTATGGCATCGTCCTGGCAGGTTACGCCGCCAATTCCAAATACCCCTTTATCGGCGGAATGCGCGCCAGTGCCCAGATGATCTCCTATGAGGGTACGATGGGCCTATCCATCATCCCCATTTTCATGCTCGCCGGAAGCGCCAATCTGAGCGCCATTATCGCCTGGCAAACTACTTCTCCCTTCCATTGGGGAATTATCCAGGCACCGCTCTCGGCCCTTCTTTTCTTCATTGCCACTCTGGCCGAATCCAACCGCACCCCCTTCGATATGGCTGAGGCTGAGCAGGAACTGGCCGGCGGCTACAATGTGGAGTATGGCGCCATGAAATTTGCGCTCTTCTTTATGGCTGAGTATGCCAGCGTCATTATGGGTTCGGCGATCTTTGTCACCCTCTTCCTGGGCGGCTGGTCACTGCCTCTGCCCTGGCTCAATGCACCCGCGGCCAATTCCTGGCTCGGTATCTTGATCGGTTTCATCCATATCGGCATTTTCCTGGCCAAGACCTCCTGTATGGTCTTCCTGATTGTCTGGATACGATGGATGCTGCCGCGTTTACGCTTTGATCAGCTCATGGACCTGGGCTGGCGCAAAATGATGCCCCTGGCGCTCTGTAACATTGTGTTTTACGCCATATTGCTCTGGGGAATTGCCATGTTTAGGAAGGTCTTCGAGATTTAATAATCCGCCAGTGGAGACGATAAGATGATTGTAAGACGTAGAAAAATGACTTTGTGGGAGCGACTCTATCTGCCGACCATTATCGGCGGGTTTGCAGTCAGCATTAAGCACTTCTTCCGCAAAAAAATCACGATGCGCTATCCGGAAGAAAAATGGACGCTGCCCCCCGGATATCGCGGAATCCCCTACCTGGTGAAGGATCAGCATGGACGCGTCAAATGCGTCAGCTGCCAGCTCTGCGAATTTATCTGCCCTCCAAAGGCGATTAAAGTGACTCCTCCGGGCCCTGTCGATAATCCGCAGGTCGGTAGCGTCGAAAAGCAGCCCCGGGAGTTTGAAATCAATATGACCCGCTGCATCTTCTGCGGTTATTGCCAGGAAGTCTGCCCCGAAGAAGCCATCTTCCTCATGGACGATTATTCCATGTGCAAACACAGCCGCGAAGAAATGATTTTGAACATGGAAAAACTCCTGGAGTTGGGCGGCGTCCGTGAGGATCGCCTCATGAAGTGGAAAAACAAACACAACCCTCAGAGGAGCTGATTTATGTGGGAAACCTTAACGAATTATAATTGGGAAAATATATTCAGCCTTCTGCCCGGAGCGCTCGTTTTCTATGTCCTGGCAGGTCTGGCAATTCTTTTCGGCATTCTGGTCGTGGCCAATCCGTTCAGCCGCTCCCCTATCAATAGCGGTCTGAGTCTCCTGGCTACCGTACTGTCTCTGGCCGGCATGTCTGTCCTCCTGCACGCATATTTCCTGGCAGCGGTTCAGGTCATCGTCTATGCAGGGGCCGTATTGATTCTTTTTATCTTCGTGCTCATGCTCTCACGCAAAGAGATGAAAATGGTCTTCACCTCCACCCGGATTCGCTATGCGGTGGGAACCGTCATCGCTTTGGCTCTGGCATGTCTGCTCCTGTCGATCGTCTTCCAGATGCCGGCCGCCGCCCCTGTAAAAGAGGCTGTGGATGGAACCGTCCCGGCCATCGGCAGACTGCTCGTCACCGAGTACCTGGTCCCCTTTGAGGCGATCTCTGTCCTCCTCCTGGCTGCGATTGTCGGCGTGGTTCATCTGAGCAAACCCAATACGAAAGGAGAATCGAAATAATGGAAACTTTTGAAAGCTTTTTGACGATTGGTCTGGGTCATTATTTGACCGTAAGCGTTATCCTCTTTTGCCTGGGCGTCCTGGGTCTCCTGACACGCCGCAATCTGATCGTGGTCTATATGTCGCTGGAGCTCATGCTCAATGCCGCCAACCTGGCCCTGGTCGCCTTTTCCTATTTCAATAAGAGCCTGGATGGGCAAGTCGTGGTCATGCTCGTCGTGACCATTGCGGCCGCAGAGGTTGCAGTCGGTCTGGCGTTAATCGTCTCGCTGGCCCGCAAGAAACTCCCCGTATGGGTTAACGACCTCAACAAGCTGAAATACTAGAGAGAAATCACTATGACTAATATCCTTTTAGCTATTCTTTTTTTACCGATTCTTTCTGCGGCAGCCATCACGCTGTTCACGCTGCGCCGGCCCACCGTCAGCGCGGGTATTTCCATCGGTTCCTGCTGTTTAACTTTTATCCTCTCGGTGCTCCTTTACCGGGGTGCCGTCTCACAGGGGCTGCCTCTTGAAATCTCCTTTACCTGGCTCTCAGTCGGAGCTCTCTCCGTGGAACTGGGTTTCCTGGTGGATCGGCTGAGCCTTCTCATGCTCCTGGTGGTTACCGGCATCGGCTCTCTTATCCACATCTATTCCAGAGGCTACATGCAGGGCGACCCTTCCAACTCCCGCTACTTTGCCGGACTGAGCATCTTCATGTTCTCCATGACCGGCATCATCCTGGCTAATAACCTGTTAATGATCTTTGTCTTCTGGGAAATGGTCGGCCTCTCCAGCTATCTCCTCATTGGGTTCTGGATGACCAAGCCCTCAGCTGCCGATGCCGGCAAAAAGGCTTTCCTCTGCAACCGCATAGGCGATACCGGCTTTCTCCTGGGCATCATTATCCTCTGGGGAACTCTGGGGACGCTCGGTTTCAGCCAGATCAATTCTCTCCTGGCGGCCAACCCGGCTGCTCTGGGGTCCTGGACGACCCTCGTGGGCTTGCTTCTTTTCTGCGGCGTTGTCGGTAAATCGGCTCAGTTCCCACTGCATGTCTGGCTGCCCGACGCTATGGAAGGTCCCACGCCTGTCAGCGCATTGATCCATGCCGCGACTATGGTTGCCGCCGGTGTTTACCTCCTGGCTCGCGCTTTTGCGATTTTTTCTCTCCCCGCTGCCTGGCCTGAATCTCTCGCCTGGTTCAATTTTTCCGCTCTGGAAGCAGTCGCCTTCACCGGCGCTCTGACCGCTCTTCTGGCCGCGCTCATCGCCGTCCAGCAAAACGATATCAAGCGCATCCTTGCTTATTCCACGCTCTCTCAGCTTGGGTACATGGTCATGGCTGTTGGTATCGCCTACCCCGTTGCCGGTATGTACCACTTGACGACTCATGCCTTCTTCAAGGCGCTCCTCTTCCTGGGAGCCGGTTCGGTCATCGTCGCTCTGCATCACGAGCAGAATATCTGGAAAATGGGCGGACTCCTAAAGCGGATGCCCATCACCTTCTTCACTTTCCTGGTCGGCACGCTGGCCCTTTGCGGAGTCCCTCCTCTGAGCGGTTTCTTCAGCAAAGATGCGATTATCGCCCAAGCTTTTTCCAAGAGCACCTGTCTGGGCACCATTTCCGTCGGGGTCGCTTTCCTGACCACCTTCTATATGGGCCGCCTTTTCTTTGTCGCTTTCATGGGCAAAGCCCGCTCTCAGTCCGCCGAAAAATCTCAGGAAACTCCTCCGGTCATGACCTATCCTCTGATCCTTCTGGCCATCGCGGCCGTCTTTGCCGGATTCTGGAATGTGGATACCTGGATGATGCGCCATTACGGTCTGGAACCTGAATCCGCCGGATGGTTTGCCAAACTCCTTTACCCCTTTGAGCATGCTCCCATGGCTGCCCTCCTGAGCCTGGCGGCAGTCGCCTGCGGAGCGGTTCTGGCCTACAAACTTTATTACAATGCCAAACAGGACGTTCTTCCCTCTCAGCTGGGCTCGGTAGCCCGCTGGCTCAAGGATAAATTCTATCTGGATGAGCTCTATGAAAACACACTGATCTGGTGTCAGGATAAATTCGCCCTGGTCTGTGATAAATTCGACCGTTGGATTATTGGCGGAGCCCTCGTCGGGACCGTCTACCACGGAGTCGAACTGATCGGCCGCCTCTGGCGCCTCTCTCAAACCGGGAGCGTTCAGACGTATGCCGCCATCTTTGTTTTTGGTTTTGTGGTGCTCGCTTATTGGGTTGTTAACTGGTAATGAATTGAATTTAAGGACATGTTACTGACTACTATTTTGCTCATTCCGTTGCTGGGTGCTCTGCTTGTGCTGACCATCCCGGCTAATTTTCGGGTCCTCCACCGCGGAGTTGCGATCTTCGCCACGGGACTCTCGGCAATCCTTTCCCTCTTCCTCCTTTTCGGCTTCCAGACCGGAGTCGAAGGGTACCAGTTCGTCCACAAGGTGGCCTGGGTTCCCTCCATCGGCCTCAACTATCATGTCGGCGTGGATGGCATCAATCTGGGTCTGGTCATCATGGCCGCCTGGGTCTCCTTTGCCGCAGCGCTGGTCTCCTATGAAATCAAAAAGCAGGATAAACTCTACTATTCGCTCCTCCTGCTCATGTGCGGCGGAGTGATCGGCACCTTTGCCTCGCTTGATATTATCTTCTTCTATGCCATGCACGAGCTGGCCCTGATCCCCACTTTCATCATGATCGGCGTCTGGGGCCGCGGTGAAAAACGGGTCTATGCCGCTTTCCAGATGGCCATTTATCTCTCCATCGGCGCCATGATCGTGCTGGCCGGACTGATCTGCCTCTATGCCGGAGCCGGTGCCAAAACCTTCGATATGCAGGAGCTTGCCGCCATCTGTGCCGCCGAGCCAATGTCCCTTCCCCTTCAAAAATGGGCGATTCCGACCCTCCTTCTGGGCTTTGGCATCCTGGTCGGATTGGTCCCCTTCCACACCTGGGCACCGCTGACCTATAGCTCCGCCCCGAGCGCCCCGGCCATGATTCATGCCGGCGTTCTCAAAAAATTCGGTCTCTACGGCATTATCCGCCTCATCCTGCCGCTGATGCCCCAAGAGCTCCACCCCTGGATGGAAATCCTGGTCGTCATGGCCCTGGTCAACGCTATTTACTGCGGCTTTATTGCCATTCGCCAGAAGTGCTTCGCCATGATGTGCAGCTATTCAAGCCTTTCACACGTCGGCTTTATTTTCCTGGGAATCGCAGTCCTCAACAATCTGGCCCTGACCGGAGCCGTCTTCCTGATGGTTGCTCACGGTTTCCTGGCCGCCCTGCTCTTTGCCCTGAACGGATGGCTCCACCAGCAGACCGGCGGCACCGCCATGGCGAATATGGGAGGCTTGATGCAGAAGATGCCTTTTATCGGCTTCATTATGAGTGCCACGCTCCTGGCCGGATGCGGACTCCCCTTCTTCGGCAACTTTGTGGGTGAATTCCTGATTCTTTTCGGTGCCTGGCAGAGCGCTTGGCATTGGCCCGCCGCTTTGGGAGTCTTTACCGGACTCATCATCTCCGCTGTTTATATGCTGCGCGCCATACGCCAGGTCCTGCACGGGCAATCCCCGGCTGAGCTCTCCGGCGTAGTGGATGCGAATGCCTGGAGGAAGCTCCCCTACGCCTTGCTGATAGCCGGTCTTTTGGCCATCGGCACCTGGCCCATGCTGCTTACCGGCAAAATGAAAGAGGCTGTCAGCCAAACCCTCGAACCGGTCAACTCTTTGACCGTTCAGGATCAAATTAACACTCCATCTGAATAAAACTTATTGATTGTATGAATTTTGCGGCTTTTCAACTGGAATTAGGACTTGTAGCCTTGGCTTTAGTGCTTTTGGTCCTGGACGTACTCCACAAAAAAACTCTCAACATCAGTAAGGGTTACGCCATAGGCACCATCGGTTTGGGTATCCTGCTGATCCTCTCTTTTCTCATTAAGAACCCGGTGATCGTCCCGGATTCCATGGTTCAGCTCGACGGCATGGCGCTGGGCTTCAAGAGAATGTTCCTGGCTCTGGGGCTGGGCTTCTTTATCATCAACCAGAACTGGATCGAGCGCCGCAATGACAGCTTTATCACCTACCAGATTCTTTTCCTGCTGGCACTGGTCGGTATGATGATGGCCTGTTCCATCAATAATTTAGCACTCCTTTTCCTGACCATGGAAATGGTTGCCGTCCCCTTCTACGTGTTGGTCGGCTACCTCAATGACAAAGATTCCTCTCTGGAATCGGGCGTCAAATATCTCATTATGGCGGCTCTGGCCTCGGCGGTCATGGTCATGGGTATCGCCTTTGTCTACGGGGTAAGCGGCACCCTCTACCTGGATAAACTGGCCCAATTCACTCCTCCGGCTGAAATGAAGACGGCCTACTGGCTGGGCGTGATGCTCATCGTCGCCGGTCTGGGCTTCAAAATCTCCGCCTTCCCCTTCCATTACTGGGCTCCGGATGTATATCAGGGCGCCGCGGCTCCCGTGACCGGGCTTCTGGCCTCGGCCTCCAAAGCGGTCGG
>DBPU01000028.1:24783-25789 GCA_002305615.1 Verrucomicrobia bacterium UBA1412
TTGATCGCTTTCTCAGGCATTGCCAACGCCGGCTACATGATGATGGCTTTCGCTGTCGGTGATGCTATGGCCTTCAGTGCGATGTTCTATTACCTCATCGCCTACACGTTCACCATCATGGGTGCCTTTCTGGCGATCACCCTGGTGGAAAGCGAAGTCGGTTCCAGCGATCTTGATGCCTTGGCAGCCCTGCCGGAACGCTCTCCCTTTGCAGCCTTCCTTTTATCGGCCGCCATGGTTTCTCTGGCGGGTATCCCTCCTATGGCCGGTTTTATCGGTAAATTCCTCCTCCTTAAATCGGTGTTCATTCAAGGAGTTGCCGGTTCCGGCGCATTGATCGCTCTGGCATGTATTGCCCTCTTTGGCGTAATCGTCTCCATTTACTACTATTTCGGAGTCATTCGCGCCATTTATTGGCCTCGGGAATATGCGCAGAAACACCACGCCCAGGGCGAACGCATCGCTTTCCCGAGAATCCTCTGGGTCGTTGGGACTCTTTCCCTGGCCATGATGGTTCTACCGGGCGTCTACCCAGCTCTCTTTCTGAAAGCCACCCAATGGATGGCCGGGGCATTAACTTTTGTGACCCACTGACGAGTTTTTACAGAGCCTACTGATCTACTCCTAGAATTGAGCACTTTTGCTTCCATAAAACAGAATACCCTTCTGTTGTCGTTATCAGTATCATTTCTTATCCCACGAATAAGTTTGATTTTTCGCTTCAAAAAGGTTATCAAATCCCTCCTTGGAGGGGTTCTTTCTACCTCCACTCTTGAATAATGAACATTGCTATCATCGGACCTAACTGTGCCGGTAAAACAACCTGCGCCAAAAGGATTGCAAAGGAATTCGGACTCCTTCGCTTTTCCCTGGGCCAAATGATTAAGGATTCTATCCGAAATCACACGCTCCTGGGCTTGATGGCCCATCCTTATGTGACTCGGGGTAACTTTGTCCCCGATGAAGTGGCCAACGCCGCTTTGGAGGAAAAAGTCTCCGCCAACAC
>DBPU01000097.1:0-1191 GCA_002305615.1 Verrucomicrobia bacterium UBA1412
ACCCACCGAGCTCGCGGCCTATCTGGCCCAGCCCACGGCCTCCCAGCTTCGCGATAAGGGAGTCAACTATGCCTTTTTGGGCGATGCCGGCATCCAGCTTCTGAGCCCCGAAGCGGCCGAGCTTCTCCTTTTCTGGGGACAGAGAGAACCCGAAAGCAATTTATCAGCTCTCTTCCTGGAATCTCTGGGCGATACCCCTACCCGCTCCAAGCCGAACATGAGCGGCAGGCTCTCCTCCTCTGTCTGTATCCTGGAGACGGGAGAGATGCATCCGCTGCGGACGGGCCGGGACCTCATTCAGAGCGTCTCGACGCTGATGAATCTGGAGCTCGACGAAACCAAGCTCGGCATGATGGGGGCCAAGCGCCATCCCAATCAATACCTCCAGAACTCGCGCTTTTCTTTCCCGCTGCGGCTGGATGCCAATCATACCCTCTGGATCGAAAACAGCATCATCCCGGCCTCCTGGAGTCTCTCTTATGAACATGTGCTGACGGGCGTGCCGGAAAATAACTGGGATTTGAAACTGGAGCCGCGGGTTTGCCTGGATTTCTCACCCGAAGGCAGCGACGACTGGTGCATCAAGTTCTATCAGATCAACGATCGGCTCTCGGCAGCGCTGGGCAAGGCGCTCTGGTTCGGGAATCCCTTTGAAATCTGGCTCCGCAAACGTGCCCTGACGGCTGAAGAGCTGTTCCCCGATTACAAAATTCCTTTTGCCGACGCCAAGCTCTTTCCCGTTCTCCCCTTTGAGCGGATTACACCCGCCTTTATCGAATGGCTCACGCAGGAAGACCCCACGCCTTCTGAAGAATTCACCCAGCTCTGGATGAAATCCCCTAAGCGCTCGCTTCATGATTCAGTGGCCCAGATGAACTATATCCGCTGGGAGCATCAGCGCTCCACTCTGCGCGATGAAGGTCTGCAGGCCATGCTGCGCAACTGCCGGTGGAGCGTTTTCTACAAAGCCGACCTGCAATCCAGCGCCGAACTCTTTGGCCAGACAAAATTGAAGCTTCCGCCCGTTACCGTGGAAACCACTGAGGGCTATGAGCCGCTCCAGGTCGTTCACGACCGGATGTTCCGCTCTGCCGTCATGCGTTACCGCCAGGAGCCCCATTGGGAGCATCTGGAGGCCGAAGCCTTCCAAACCCTCTGCCGGATGATCGTGGAGGATGCGCAGATCGAGAA
>DBPU01000097.1:1290-2556 GCA_002305615.1 Verrucomicrobia bacterium UBA1412
CAGGTTTTTGCCAAGCTCAGCGACCGGCCCGAGCTGGTCGTCCGCAGTATTGATCAGGGCGTGGAAAGCCGCTTCACCAGCTATGAAGAGCTCCGCACCTATGCCCAGCCCGGGGATAGTTTCGCTCTGGCCAAGGCAGCCCTGGCACAGGTCGGGTTCCTGCCCGAATTTTCTTCGCTCTCACCCTACCCCAGCCTGAAAGAGCAGCTTCAGGATTTCGGCGGCGGAATCGAGCTCTCTCTCCTCTCTGCGGTCCCCAAAGGCTCCGGCCTGGGCACCAGCAGCATCCTGGCCGCCACGGTGCTTTCCACTCTGGGGGAAGTCTGCGGCCTGGCCTGGGATAAGAACGCTCTCTTTACACGCACACTGGCCCTGGAACAGATGCTCACGACCGGCGGCGGCTGGCAGGACCAGGCAGGCGGAATCTTCCGGGGAATTAAAATGATCGAGACCTCCTCCGGCCTCAAACAGAGCCCGGTCCTGCGCTGGCTCCCCGATCAACTCTTTGAACAGGATTACGCAAATAAGAATATCCTCCTCTACTATACCGGTATTACCCGGATTGCGAAAAATATCCTCCACGAGATCGTCCGGGGTATCTTCCTCAATTCACCCCGGCATCTGGGCGTGATCGAAGAAATCGCCGACAATGCCCGCAGCGCCTTCAACGCCATCCAGATGGCCAGCTACTCCTCACTGGTGGAAAGCGTGCGCGAGAGTTGGCGCCTCAATCAGCTCCTGGATAGCGGCACCAATCCGCCCGAAGTCCAGGGCATTCTGGATAAGGTGAAAGATTACCTCGATGCCACCAAGCTTCTCGGGGCCGGCGGCGGAGGCTACCTGCTCATGTTCGCCAAAGACCGCGATGCCGCTGAACGAATCCGCAAAACACTCGCGGAAAATCCGCCCAATAACCGAGCCCGGTTTGTCCACTTTGCCCTCTCGGACCAGGGATTGCAGTTGACCCGCAGCTAACCTCCCTGGAGAAATCCGCAGATGACGTCCTTATAACTGCAGTTTTTAACCGCAGATGACGCAGATTTGCGCAGATTTTTTAGAAGGGAAGTCGGATACGACCCATCGGGGGCATCTGTCTGCAAAGATTTCGTGACCTTCTATCTCCATACCCATAATCTAGCTCGGAACTTTTCCTCATCGATCCCCGTGCCCATCTATCTCAACACCCATCTGTCTCCATGTCCATCTGTTTTGCGTGCTCGGAGCTTTTGTGTACACAGGGGACCCCGTGCCCGGAGGGCGCACGCC
>DBPU01000079.1 GCA_002305615.1 Verrucomicrobia bacterium UBA1412
GCAGCCGACACTCCGGTGATCCGTGTACTTGAAAGGCCACGGCGTAAAACCTCCCACCTTGAGAATCCTGCCCCCATTCTGCAGGTAATGCTGGTGCATCACCTCCCGGAACATCGAGACGTCTGCCCCCAGAGGTTGCTCCCGGTCATCATTCGGAGTCTCATCTCCCCAGGGCGAAAGGTCAAAGAAGAAACTCCGTTTGCTGATGAAATAATCGTGATTGGAAAGCGTGTGCATATCAGGCCCGGCTGACTGCGGATGCTCAATCCAATAGGAGTCGATATAATAAGCGGCATAGAGCGGATCGCAGAGTCCACTCTTCAAGTACCGCTCAATGGCCCAGCGGTAAGCATCGGTCTTTGCGCTGCCCGTACTGGGTAAGTCATAATCCGGAATCCGCCCCTTTCCGGTAAATTTAGCCTTACCGTCCGGCTCGACCAGCCACTCCTTAACCGGGTATCCATAGCGTTTCGAGAGTATCTGATACATTGATTCGGGCTCTTGGCTCCAACGCACCGGGATCAAATCCAGTGCCCCGGCCGCCGTCGATGCCAGACACGCCGTCGCATGCACCTGCGGGTCGTAAACCACCAATCCCTCAGCCCGTCCCTTGAATGCGTCAAAAACCGCTTCGATGGAGTCCAGCTTCACCACTTCGGCTCCCTTGAGCCAGCCATCTTCCTTCTGATACCAGTCCAGCCAGAATTGATCAGTCTCTATCCCCCAGGTCGAGCAGTAATAAATATAAAGCTGCGGAGCCTGCCGGTTCACGATCCCCTGCAGCGCCGCCAATGCGTGAAAATGCTCCCAGACCCGCGGCGATTTCTCCGGGCTGCTCCCATTCTCCCTGTACGAACGCGCATCAAAGAGGTAAACCTTCCCCGGGACCTCCGCGCGGGCTCCGAACGCCATCAATAACACCCCCAAAACAAAACAACTTCCCAAAAAAATTTTCCCAATTCTCAGCATCTTTTCTTCCTCTTAAATAATCTCCTGTTCCCTTCTTTAGCGTTTGCCGGCAAACTCTTGCCTCTGGTTTGTACCCGTTTCGCCCCGCCACACTATATCAAAACCACCCCTTTTCCAAGTCTAAACACCTTTCCCAATCCCCCGAATCCTTCCGCAACGCTTGAACTCGGATTGCAAATCCGCTAGACTCACGAAGAGTGTTGGCCTGTCTATGAACAGGGGTGTTTTCCCCATCTTTTACCGCTCAAGGAAGCTCTGAAATAGAAGGCCTGCAGAAATTTCGAAAAAGGGATAATACCATGGACGATAAACTGGGTGAGGAAGCGAAAATCTCCGGCCGGCAATCCCAAAGCCTTCGCCTGAAGGCGCTGGATCGCTACGACGTACACGATGGAGAATATGAAGAGGATTTCAACGGCCTGCTCAAAGTGGCTGCTGCACTTTTCAACGTCCCCTTCGCCAGCCTGAATTTCCTTAACGGCGACGAAATCACCTACCACGCTTCCAGCCGGAAAACCGAGCGCAGCTTCTCCAAAAGCGGAGTTTCCTTTGAGCCGCTCTTTCAGGAAGATGAATCCATCCTCGTCATCAACGATCTGGAGCAATACCCGCAGCCCTCCTGTTCGCTCTCTGTTCTCCGCGATGAACACATCCGCTTTTACGCTGCGGCGCACCTGCTCTCCTTCGATGATTTCCATATTGGCACCCTGCAGATTATGGATGTTAAGCCGCACGATTTCTCCTCCGAAGATCGCGACATGCTCAAAACTCTGGCCAGGCAGATCATGAACCGCCTGGACCTGACCTATCGCTTCTACCAGATGCGCAAAGCAAGCGCCCTCTACCAGTCGCTCGTCGATCACTTGCCCGATTCCATCTGCATCCTCCGCAAAAACCTCCAGGGCGAATTCACTTTCGTGAACAAGAATTTCTGCAAACTCCTCGGCAAAGACCACGACCAGGTCATCCGCAAAACCGATTTCGATTTCTTCCCCCGGGAGCTCGCCCAGAAGTATCGCATGGACGACGAAAACGTCATGAGCTCCAAAGTCCCCTTGACCCTCAACGAAGTCAATGAAAATGCCAAAGGCGATAAACGCTATGTCCACGTAATCAAAATCCCTCTCTTCGAGCCCGATAATCCCTACGAGGTCATGGGAATTCAATGTATTTTCTGGGATGAAACCCTCAGAATAGAAGCCGAATTGCAGATCAAGTTTCAGAAAAATTTACTCCAGCGCCTCCTGGATATGAGCGCCGATTGCATCTACTTTAAGGACCTGGATTCCCGCTTTATCAAAGTGAGCCACTCCATGCTCCGCTACTTCGGCCTGAGCGACGAACAGCAGATGATCGGCAAACGCGATTCGGATTTCTTCCTCTCCGAACACGCCGATAAAGCCTTTAAGGAAGAACAGGATATTATCCGCACGGGCAAACCCATCATCGCCAAAATCGAAAAAGAAACCTGGACCGACGGCCACCAGACCTACGCTCTCACCAATAAGGCCCCCCTGTTCGACGATGAAGGCAAAACCATCGGCACCTTCGGCATCAGTAAAGATATCACTCGCCTCATCCAGACCGAAGAAGCCCTCAAGAAAGCACGCGATCAGGCCCTGGTAGCCACCCGCATCAAGTCACAGTTCCTCGCCAATATGACTCATGAAATCCGGACCCCCATGAATGTCGTTATCGGTATGGCCGAGCAGCTGAGCATGACCCCCTTGGAGCCTCAACAGCGCGAATTCCTCTCCTATATCTCCTCCAGCGCCAATTCGCTCCTGTCCATCATCCAGGATATTCTCGATTTTTCCAAAATGGAGGCCGGTAAACTCTCCATCCCCTCCGTCGATTGCAACCTCCGCCAAACCATCCTCCAGGCCGTCAGNNGATCAGTTGCCCGAGTGGGTTTGCGGTGCCCCAGAGCGCATCCGCCAGATTCTCACCAATCTCATCGCCAATGCCATCAAGTTCACCCTCCAGGGTGAAGTCGTCCTCACCGTCTCGGTCATCAAGAAAACATCCCTCCACACGGAGATAGAGTTCGCCGTCCGGGATACGGGCATCGGAATCGCTCAGAATGTCATCCCCAAACTCTTCACCGCTTTCTCTCAAGCCGATGGCAGCACCACACGCGAGTTTGGAGGCACCGGCCTGGGCCTGGCTATCTGCAAACAGCTCGCCACTCTCATGAAAGGCGATATCTCCGTGGAAAGCACCCCCGGCAAGGGCTCCACTTTCAAAGTAAACCTCCCTCTGAAACATCCTCAGAACCCTCACGAAGAAACACCGCTTTCTCCGGCGCCCGATCTCCTTAAGGATAAACCGATCCTGGTTGTGGACGACAACACCACCAGCCGCCAAATCCTGCGCATCTACCTGGAGGGCCAGAACGCCCAGGTAACCGAAGCCGCTGGGGCCGCTGCTGCCCTGGAAATCCTGCAAAAATCCTCCTCCAAAAAGGCTCCCTTTGCCTTTGCCCTGATCGATTACCAGATGCCCGAGATGGATGGACTCGCCCTGGCCAAGAATATCTCCGAGCTCAGCCTCCGCCCCCCGATGAAGCTCATCCTTCTCTCCGGTGTCGGCTCAGTGCGTTCTCCCCAGATACTCAAGGATTCCGGCTTTGCAGGCGCTCTGCTCAAACCTATCCAAAAACAAAAACTCCTCGAGTGTCTGACTTCCATCGCGGACCCAGCCTTCTCCCCGGACGCTTTCTCTCAGCCCGATCTCCCCAAACAGAAGGAACACCTCCCCTCCATGGAGGAAATCTATTCCCACTTGCAGTCAATCAATATCCTTATTGTCGAGGATATGGAGCTCAACCAGAAAATCCTCCTCATGCAGCTTGAGCAATTGAAGCTCAAGGCAGACGTCGTCCGCAATGGCAGACAGGCTCTGAAGGCTTTCAAATCCAAAGACTACCAGCTCATCTTCATGGATTGCCAGATGCCCGGAATGGATGGCTACGAAGCCAGCCAGCAGATTCGACTCATGGAAGCTGCCCCCAATTACTCCAAAAAACCGGTCTTCATCACCGCTATGACCGCCAACGTGGAAGAAGACGATGTCGCCAAATGTTTCCAGTCCGGCATCAATTATTACTTGAGCAAACCTCTCCGCCTGGAAGACGTGGAAAAATTCTTCCGCTATTTTGTCTCCAGAACATCCGATGCCCCTCCTCAGACCTCTGTGCCGGGCAAGACCGCTGCATCCAAACCGGCCCCCGACACTCAACTGGAGCCCAAACACCCCGAGTCCATGCCCCTGCCTTCCGCAGAAACAATCGAGTTTTCACCCGAAGATTTCGATATGTCTACCTTGAATACCCTCCGTTCTCTAAGGCACCCCGGCAAACCCGATCCCTTGACTCAATCGATCAGTTTCTTTAATCAGGATGCTTCCAAAGGCGAGCTGGCCCTCAGAAAAGCCGTCGTCGCTCTGGATTGGGATAATATCCGCCTCTATGCCCACGGCATCAAAGGCATCTGCATGAACCTCGGCGCCATGAAAGCCGGGAACCTCTTTATGCAGATTGAGAAAAACGCAAAAGAGCATATAGCCGCTGATTATGCCGCCCTATTGACCGAAGCCGTCGCAGAATTGGATAAAGTAAAAAAATTCCTGGAAAAGCAGTAACCTCTTCCAGGAATCTATTTAAAAATTGAAAAAAACGGGAGCTCTTCGCCGCTCTATTTCTCCAGATAGGCGAGCCTCTCCTCTACGTCGGCGGCGATCAAGGGGTCGATTAAGCAATCCAGGTCGCCCTCCATCACCGCTGCGATATTGTAGAGCGTCAGCTCGATGCGGTGATCGCTCACACGGCATTGCGGGAAGTTATAAGTCCGGATTCGCTCATTGCGCTCACCCGTTCCCACTTGTGCCTTTCTCTGTGCCGAGTACTTCGCATTCTCTTCAGCAATCTTCCGTTCCAGGAGCCTCGAGCGCAGAATCGTCATCGCCTGAATACGGTTTTGCATCTGCGAGCGCTGGTCTGCGCAGCGAACGATCATCCCGGTCGGCTTGTGGTTGATCTGCACCGCAGAGTCGGTCGTGTTCACACCCTGTCCTCCGGGACCGCCGGCGCGGCAAACCGTGATTTCCAGCTCCTCGGGCTTAATCTCGATATCCACCTCCTGCGCCTCTGGCAAAACCGCCACCGTCGCCGTACTCGTATGGATACGCCCCGAGGCCTCCGTCGCCGGCACTCGCTGCACACGGTGAACTCCGCTCTCGAACTTCATCCGCTTGTA
>DBPU01000113.1:0-9311 GCA_002305615.1 Verrucomicrobia bacterium UBA1412
CACGTTTTCCCACAGCTTGTAGCTGACGGTGAAGGTATCAGAGAGATACTCATCATCCTCACCAGACCAGAAGCCCCAAGAACCGTCTGTGCCATTGGCGTATTCCATACGGTTGGCGAGGGTCATCTTATCAGTGACATCATAGGCCAGGTAAACGGCATAGGCGTTGGCCCATGCGCTGCGGGAGGTCACTACACCAGCGTCATCAGTGCGTTCGCTCTGACCACGGTAGTCATAGGAGAAACCGAAACGCAGACCAGTGACCGGCAGCGGCATCGTGATACCTGCATAGTAGTTGACGACGTTGGCAGTATCCCAACCATTGTTGGTTCCGGAAGAAATCCAACCATTATCGATACCATTGACAACACCGAAATAAACTTCAGTACCTTCCATGAAACCGGTGGATTCAGGGAAGATCAGGTTCATGGCGCCCATATAGGAGAGACGACCGGATTCGGAACCGCGACCGTTGTAGGACCAATGGTCATAGGTGTTTGCAACACCACCACGGACGCCCAGGATCCAATCGTTCATATCGAAGCTGTAGCTCGCCAAGGCACCGGTGTGCTGACGGGGCTGAATTCCGAAACCATAAGAACGAGAGAAGTTCGGGTTCAGGTAGCTATCAGAGCTTTCGTAACCGACGATGGATTCAAATACACCAACGCGGAAATCAAGACCGTTGCCGATAGGAGCGCGGAGATCCACATAAGCATTCTGGAGGACGAAATCGCCGCTCGACTGGCTGAACATACTCGAATCATCACCGAAAAGCAGGTCAGCCTGGTAACCGGCTGCCCATACGGAAGCATCTTCTTCCAAGGCTTTTCCGACGCCGATCTTCACAGCATTCAGGTTGAACCCGTTCTGCTTGTTACTTCTGTCGTTGATGCGGCCAGCACTGGTTTTCTTGTCCCCGAACTGCCAATTCATGGAGGTATCCACATAACCGCTAATGGTTGTACCAGAAACGGCTGTTAAGACCTGGTTGTCGGCTTCTTCTGCCGATGCAACGGCGGCCATACTAACGATCCCGGCTGCAGCCAGGGCTAATGTCCATTTATTCATAATAAATAATATAAGTTATCGTTACTAAGAGGTGCTTCAGGTTTCTTGTGAGATCACAAATTAAGCCTGCACTAAAGAAGCCACTGCACGCTCCGCCAAATAGCGTGTGCATTCTAGGTCTTTCATGTGCCTGTTGCAACATTTTTTTTCACTTTCCTAACATCTTTTTTTTTAGGCGATTACAAATTTCCCAACTTTCATTCAAGCTGTCTTCTTTGCCTCTAATGTTTGAAAAACGCCCATAAACGCGATTCTTTATCTGTAACTCATTGTTTTTTAAATGGTAATGATGGATAAAAAGCGATCAGGCGTAAAGAAGACAAAAAACCTGCCAGTAAAGATTTTTAGGCTTGCCTTCTTGCGATGCTGGTAAATAATTTTCTACGTGCCGGCTTATGCGGAATGATTCCGCCGATGCAGGTTGATTTTTATGGCTAGTAAGACCGTTTTTAATCCGATCAGCGCTCCCGACTATCTTCCTCAGGAGCAGCTTAAAGAACTCCAAGTTATCCGGCTCCGTCAGCGGGTGAGTGAGGCTTACGAGAAAGTTCCGTTTTTCCGAGCTAAAATGGAAGCCCTCAAAGTGGTGCCCGGCGATATCCAGAAAATTGAAGATATCGCAAAGCTTCCTTTCTCTGTGAAAAAGGACCTGCGTGATACCTATCCTTTCGGGCTTTTTGCTGAGCCGATGAATCGCGTGGTCCGTGTCCACGCCTCCAGCGGCACGACTGGCAAACCGATCGTCGTCGGCTACAATCAGAGAGATATCGATGTCTGGAAAGAGGTGATCGTCCGGGGATTGGTTTCTGCCGGGCTCGGCCCCGATGACGTGATCCAGGTCTCCTACGGATATGGTCTCTTTACCGGCGGTCTGGGTCTTCACTACGGAGCTGAGGCGCTGGGTGCGACCGTGGTTCCGGCTTCCGGCGGTAATACTCACCGTCAGATAATGCTTATGAAGGATTTCGGCGTGACGGCGATCTGCTGCACTCCCAGCTACTTCATCCACCTGATTGATAAAGCTCAGTCCATGGGTGTGGATATGAAGACGCTTTCTCTGCGATTCGGTATCTTTGGTGCCGAGCCCTGGACTCAGGAGATGCGCCGCTACATTGAAGCGCATACCGCTATCAAGGCTCTGGATATTTACGGTCTGTCAGAGATTATCGGCCCCGGCGTGGCGATGGAATGCGCTGCGCAGGATGGCTCCCACATTTTTGAAGATCATTTCTACCCGGAAATCATCAATCCCGATACCGGAGAAGTCTTGCCCGACGGTGAGGAAGGCGAGCTCGTCCTGACCACTCTGAGCAAAGAGGCCATGCCGATGATCCGCTACCGGACTCGCGACATCACCTCTCTGAATTCGGAGCGCTGCTCCTGCGGCAGGACCCTGCGCAGGATTAAGCGTATCACCAGCCGCAGCGATGATATGTTCATTATCCGCGGCGTCAACGTCTTCCCCTCGCAAATCGAGACTGCATTGCTCTCCATTGAAGGGACGCTGCCTCATTATCAGATTATCCTGCGAAGGGAAAATAACCTCGATACACTGGAGGTGCAGGTTGAGATTAATGCTCAGCTGGCCAGTGATACCGTGAGCGGAATCACCGCTCTTGAAAAACGTATTGCGAAGAATCTCGAGCAAATTGTCGGAATCCATGCTATTATCAAGCTCGTGCAGCCGGAAACGCTGCAGCGCAGTGAAGGTAAAATTCAGCGGGTGAGCGATCTTCGTAATCTGAACCCTATTTCTTAGTAGTTTGAACTGTTTTAAAACATTATCCTAACGACTTATGAAGCTGAAACAACTTTCGCTTGTGATTCCCAACGAACCCGGCGCTCTGGTGCGGGTGTGTGAGGTACTGAAAAAGAATTCGGTCAATATATCGACGCTGACTTTGGCTGATACGGCCAATTTCGGTATCCTCCGCCTGATTATCCAGGAGTGGGAAGAGGGTCTTAAGGCTCTTGAAGACGACGGGCTGGTCGTTAAAGTCAGCGACGTGCTGGCGATCTCCATTCCTCACGTGCCCGGCGGGCTTCTCAAAATCCTGGAGCTCCTCAATGAAAACCGGATTAACGTGGAGTATATGTACGGTTTCTCGCTCTCCACACGGGAGCGCAGCGTGCAGATATTCCGACTGGATGACACCGATCGGGCCATTGAAGTGCTGGAGCAGGCCGAAGTTTATCTTCTGGATCCCGACGAGCTCTTCCAGAAAGAATGATTCGATTCGGAAGAGCCCGTTTTAATTCGAATCGTTTAGCAGTATAAAGTGTAAAGTGCGACATGTCTGAATCCAATTCTCAACCCGAGTCCGCACAGCCGATGCAGTATAAAGTGGCTGATGAGCGGGTGATCCGCGTTACTCAGGACGCAGCCGATAAAATCTCTTCTTTGTTGAAGCGGCAGAATCGCCCCGAGGGCGTACTGCGGATTCTTGTTACCGGCGGTGGTTGCTCGGGGCTGCAGTATAAGATTGATCTGCAGGATGAGCCGGCCGCCCGCGATATTCTGGTTGAGAGCAAAGGTGTCAAGGTCGTCATGGACCCCAAGAGCGTTCTTTACGTTTCGGGCTCGGAGCTCGATTATGTGGATGCGCTGCAGGGGGCCGGCTTCAAGGTTCATAACCCCAACGCGACCAGCACCTGCGCCTGCGGGGAAAGCTTCAGCGCTTGAGAGCGGAGCACTTGGAATTGGAAAGCGAGTAGATAAATTGAGAGAAATTAAAGGACTGATTTTTGACTTCGACGGCACTTTGGCCGATACCATGTTCTTCCATTGGAAGGCATGGGATATTGTGGCACGGCGCCATGGAATCGCGCTGACACGCCAGAGACTCTATTCCATGGGAGGGATTCCCTCCCGGGATATTCTCCTGATTTTGAAAGAGGAGCAGAAGCTTCCCCACCTGGATGTGGAAGGGATCGCCCACGAGAAAGAGGAAGAATATGTGAAGATGATGAGCCGGGTCGTGCTGATTGATACCATTGCCGCAATCGCGCGCGAGAACCTGGGAAAGCTGCCCATGGCGATTGCCACTGGCGGCCGGCGCTCCATCATGGATAGAATCCTGCCGCAACTTGGAATTCAGAATTGGTTTGATGCCGTAGTGACCAGTCAGGACGTTGTGAATCAGAAGCCCGCTCCGGATATTTTCCTGGAAGCCGCCCGCAGAATAGGGGTCCCGCCGCAGAATTGCCGCGCCTATGAGGATACCGATCTGGGTCTGGCCGGCATCCGGGCAGCCGGTATGGAGGCTGTGGATGTGCGTACTGTCATCCCGGAGGAGTCTCTGGTCTCGAACCTTTAATCATTTTTAATTTTATTTTACGGATAAGCAGGTTATACTGCTAAACGGCTTTTATAAAGAGAGACTGGCTATATGTTCAACGCTTCGATGAAAATTTGTATCGTGGGCACCGGTTATGTAGGACTGGTGACCGGAACCTGCTTCGCAGAAATAGGTCACGACGTGATCTGCGTGGATAATGCGCCTGAAAAGGTGAAAATGCTCAACTCCGGGCAGATGCCGATTTATGAACCGGGTCTGGAGGAGATGGTCAAGAAGAACGCAGCGGCCGGAAGACTGAAATTTACCACCTCCACCAAAGAAGGTGTGGAAAAATCGGACGTCGTCTTTATCGCTGTTCCCACTCCGCCTCAACCCGATGGCTCCGTGGACCTGAGCTTCATGGAGAAGGTTTCGCGCGAAATCGCTGAGGTGCTGACCCGCTACAAAATCATCGTCGATAAAAGCACGGTGCCGGTGCGCACGGGCGAAAAGGTCTCAGAAATCATCCGGCGTTACTGCAAATCCAAGGTGGAGTTTGACGTGGTGAGCAACCCTGAATTCCTGCGGGAAGGCTTTGCAGTGCAGGATTTCCTCAAGCCCGACCGGGTCGTCTTCGGCGTTCAGAGCCAGCGGCCTGTCCATGCTTTGAAGGAGATTTATGCTCCGCTCAATGCCCATGTCGTGGTGACCGATATCAACTCGGCCGAGCTCATTAAACACGCTTCCAACTCGTTCCTCGCCCTCAAAATTTCTTACATTAACGCCATCTCGGTCATTTGTGAAGCGGCCGGCGCCAATATCGAGCAGGTCGCTGCCGGCATGGGAATGGATAAGCGCATCGGGCGCGATTTCCTCAATGCGTCGCTCGGTTTTGGCGGCAGTTGTTTCCCGAAGGATTTGAGCGCGTTTATCAAAATCGCCGAGCAGCTCGGCTACGATTTTGCGCTCCTGCGCGAGGTGCAGAAGATCAACGCCCAGCAAATGGAGCGCTTCGTGCGCAAGATCGCCGATACGCTCTGGGTGATTAAAGATAAGACCATCGGCGTTCTGGGCCTGGCTTTCAAGCAAAACACCGACGATATCCGCATGTCTCCTGCGATCGCTCTCTGCTTGCGTCTGCGCAAGGAGGGCGCCCATCTGAAGGTTTACGACCCCAAAGCCATGGATAAGGCAAAGACCGTCTTGAAAGAGGTCACCTTCGTGGATGATATGGATAAGGTGGCAGAGGGGTGCGATGCGCTTGTTATCGCGACCGAGTGGCCCGAGTTCAAAAAACTTGACCTGGAAAAAGCCCGCAAGACCATGACTCATCCCATCCTCTTTGACGGACGCAACCTCTTTGACCCTGCGCAGATGGAGGCGATGGGCTTTATCTATAAGAGCATTGGCCGCTAGAACGGGAGAATTCAGAAAATAAAAAAGGAGAATTTGAGCGTGCAGACTCTCAGTTCTCCTTTTCTCGTAAAATGATTATTCAGGTAACAGCCGGTTTGATTTTTCGTGAGGGCAAGCTCCTCATCACCCAGCGCCCCAAAGGAAGCCACCTGGCCGGATTATGGGAGATGCCCGGGGGAAAACAGGATCCCGGTGAGACCTTGCCCGAGTGCTTGAAGCGGGAACTGCGCGAAGAGCTCGGGGTAGAGGTTGAGGTTCATGAGCTCCTTCATGAGTGCGAGCATGAATACCCGCTCAAGACGGTCAAGCTTCACTTCTTCCGCTGCACCTTGCTCCGGGGCGAGCCTCGTCCCATTCAGTGCGACAATCTGGCCTGGGTCACTGCGCCCGAGCTGGCTCAATACGAATTCCCCCCGCCGGATGCCTCACTGTTGGAGAGCCTCCGGAGAGGGGAGCTTCTGCGCTTTTTTCAGCTTCAGTAATCAGTCGCCGGGTTTAATTTTCCCAGCTGACCCGGAAGAAAATATTCTGCCCCGGCTCAACCGTGACGCGATAGGTGTCGCTGGTGGAAGGTCCGGAGATTACTTCCCAGTTTGTCATATCAAGGCTCGATTCAAGCACACCGGCGAAGGTGAGCGTGAAGGCGATAACCTGGCCTGCTTCATCCCGTTCCACTTCTGAAAGAGCGAGCACCGGTGCATCCCCAATCCATAACCGGGTCGGCCTGCCGCCCCAGGGATCGCTCCAGCCTGTAGTGCCCTCCGAATAATAGAGGGTCGCTTGTGTCTCCTGGAAAGGATTCCTGCCGATCAATTGCGGTGCATTGCCGCGGAAGAACGCCTTTGTGAAAGAATTGCACCCGGTAAAGAGATCTTCGCCTAGAAGTGATAAACCTGCCGGCAAAATGATCTCGGTGAGCCCGGCGGCACTGCTGAAGGCGTAGTCATGAATCTGCGTGAGCGTATCCGGGGGCGTATAGCCGCCCGCTCTGCCTGCCGGGTATTGAATCAGGACGCTCTGATCTTTATTGAAGAGCACCCCATCCGGGCTGCTGTAGCTTTCGTTCTCCGCAGCGACTTCAAAGCCCATCAGCTCGCTGCAATCCTGGAAGACTCCGTTTTCCAGACCACTCGTCACGCCGACGGGGATTTGCACCCGGTCCAGATCCGTCGCGCGGAAGGCCCATCTCTCCAGAGTCGTAAGGGTCTGCGGAAAATTGATTTCCGAGAGACTGCTGCAACCATAAAAGGCGCCTTCAGCCACTTTCACCAATCCCGGAGGCAGCACCGGTCTCCTCAGACTGGTGCAGTTATAGAAGGCATACCACGGGATTTCCTCAAGTTCGGAAGGAATCGTGATTTCCGAGAGACTGCTGCAATCATAGAAGGCCGCCTCACCCAGAGTCGTGCTCGGGTTGGTAATTACGACTTTCTGCAGCACGGAACATTTAGCGAAGGCCCACGGACCGATTTTCACCACCGAAGAGGGGACGGCAATTCTTGTGAGCGACTTCTGCGAGAAGAATGCCCGAGGTGCGATTTCCAAAACCCCGGTGGGTACAGGGTAGAAGCCCGCTTTGCCCAGAGGGCAGAAAAGGAGTACCGTCTGATCTTTATTGAATAGAACGCCATCGCGGCTGCTGAAGCTCGCGTTCTCCGCATGGACGTTTATCCGGTAGGAGCCGATCAGGGCGTCTGTGCCCAGAGTGTTCAGCCCGCTGCCGATCCAGACCGTTTTGGCAGGGCAGTTGAGGAAGGCGTCCTCCTCGATTCTCACGACGCCATCCGGAATCCGGATTTCTTCAAGCCCGCATTGGGCAAAGGCTTTCCGGCCAATTACCCGCAGAGTCTCCGGGAACGTGACCGCTTTCAAATCAGCGCGATTTTGGAAAGCCTCTTCAGCAATCTGCACGACAGGATAGCCCGAAATGCTCTCGGGGATGACGACTGAATCGCTCATTCCATAGTAAGCGGTGATCGTGATTTGGCCATAATTCAACGTGCAGCCGAATTCACCCGGAGGCAGAATCGTCAGAGTCCCCGGCGTTGAGCCAAAGAGATAATTGGGATGGGTGATTCCGCCCACGCTCAGCTCATGAGTCCCCTCGGCAAGAGGCATGAGAATTTCATCGGCCGGGATTCCGTCGATGTAGTAAACAGGTGAGCCCTCCGGAGTATCCTCGTTGATCAGACCCGCCACAGTATAGGTAAAAGCGGGGAAAGGGTAGTTGGAGGGAACTTGGACGTTATCCGCCTTCACCGTGGCCGCCTTGGGTTGAATCACCAGAGTTTGGGAGACTGGTGTTGCGGGGAAGTAATTGACGTTCCTGCGGGTTCCACCGGGTTGATAGCCGGTAATGGTGACCGTGCCGGCTCCCTTTATGTGAATCATTTTTGTGCTGCTGATCGTCGCGATTTCCTCTGGGGTACTCAAAAGAGTCACCAGTAGTCCGCTGCTCGAAGAGGCCCAGAGCTGGAAATCCTCGTCTCCATAAGTCACCACCCGACTGATGGTGCTGAGGGTGACCGTTTGGCTTTGTGCATCCCCCCGTGCAGGATAGCCGGCAAACTCTTCCAGCCAGCCGGTGGCTCCCGCTTTGTAATAAACGGCCAGAGAATTCGGGACATTGTAGAAAATATCGGCTCCGGTCTCCGGGGCGTTCCCCTCGAAACCGATTCCCGTGAGAGAAGAGCAGTACCAGAAAGCACGGTTTTCAATAAGGGTGAGGCTTGCCGGCAGAATGAGGCCCAAGAGCGAGGAGTCGCTGAAAGAACGCGCTTTCAGAGTCGTCGTTCCCTCGGGGATGACGCATTGGCCGGTTCGGCCTGCGGGAAAAACCATCAGCGTGTCGCCGGCTCGGTTGTAGAGGATTCCGTCGCGGCTGCTGTAGACCGGGTGATTTTCATTCACCGCAAAATCGGTCAGGAAAATGCACCCCTGAAAAGCGTTTTCCAGGAAGTTGACGATGCTTTCGGGCAAAGTAAAAATCCCTTTTTTGCCAGCCGGGCAGATCAGAAGCAGCGTTTCGTCCTTATTGCAGAGCGTGCCATCCAGGCTGCTGTAATAGGGATTATCCAGAGCCACTTCAAAGTCGGTCAGGCTCGTGCAATAGGCAAATGCAGAGGAATCCACCGATTCGACCGCGCTGCCGATCTGGATGGCGGCCAGATTGTAGCATCTGCTGAAAGCCTCTTTGCCGATAAAGGTGAGCCCTGGAGGCAGATCGACACTTTCCAGACGGCTGCACCCATAGAAAACGCCATCTTCCAGCCGGGTCAGTCCCGGAGGCAGAGCCATGTGGATTAAATTCAGGCAGCCGCCAAAGGCATTGGGGCCGATCTGCGTGAGTCCCTCGGGCAGCTCCAGGCTCACGAGACTGCTGCAGCCGTAGAAAGCATAGCTCCCCATCTGGGTCACGCCGCTTCCGAGCGCTACCGCTTCGAGATTCCGGCAGTAGGAGAAAGCCTCCACGCCAATCCGGCTCACGGTATTGGGCAGCTCGACGCTCAGGAGGGTATCATTGCGGGTAAAGGTCCATCCGCTCAC
>DBPU01000113.1:9439-18207 GCA_002305615.1 Verrucomicrobia bacterium UBA1412
GGCCGCGCAGCCCTGTCCGGCGGGGGTGTTAACTTCTCTCTTCATAACTCACTCAACAGTCTGATTATGGGTAGGATAAATCCATTTGTCACTTCTATTCTGGCTTAAATACGCATTGGCGCAGCAAAAGAGGCGCAGGCAAAACGCGGGAGGTCGGGAAACACCCCAAAAAATCACCCCTGAAATGATGTTTTTTTATTGATTTTACTCTTTGTTCTAATAAGATAGTCAACAGCAGATTGAGGATTCGCATTCCTTCAAAGTAAAAAAAGGGGGGAGTCGTAAAAGAAGAGATTTCGGGTCAAGTACGTTTTATAAATAATGTTCAGGAAAACATATCTTTTAAGCGGTCTTATTGTTTTATCCATTGTATGGATACTGCAAATGCCTTGTGCAAGTGCGGACGAGATGGAGTCAGGGAGCTTTTTTACAGCCGATGGTCTTTCTGCAAGTATTACGGACCCTTTGCCCGAGGCTATCAAACCGAAGGTCGGTTTTTGGGGCCTCCATAATAAACCCTTAAAGACGATGGCTCTGGGGTGCGTCCTGGTAGCGCCTCTTCTGCTCAGCGGTTTTGTTCTGTGCCGCTGGAGAGATAAGCAAAGCAAGATTCGAATAGAGATGCTCTCCAATATCTGCGAAATGGGGGATATTGCCTGTTTTTACTGTGATCATTGGGGCAAAGAGATTGAGTGCTCACGGTATTCGGATTTCTGGCCTCGCGGGAAGGATGGAAGTCCCGTTTCTCACACCGAGTGGATATGGAGCGAGGACTTGCCCCTTTTCGAGGAACACTGGAAGCGCCTCATGGAGGGGAGTAGTCTCCAGGAGAATATCTCCTACCGGGTCAGGGTTGGAGATAAATTCAGATATTTCGAAATGCAGGTTCGCGGGGCTGACGCTCACAGCGTTGAAAAAAAATTCTTTGGGCTGATTCGCGATGTAACCCAGACCCGTGAGCGCGAAAATTCTCTTCTGGAGACCAATCTGCTCATGCAGGAAATGCTCGAAAACCTGCCCTGCAGTGTTTTCGTAAAGGATATCAATGACGAGGGGCGCTACATTATCAGCAATCGCCATAACCTGAACGTGCACGGCTTGCGCCGGGAGCAGATGGTTGGGAAAACAGATTCGGAAATTTTCCCGCCGTCGACGGCGGAGGCTTTTATCAAGGGTGATCAGGAGGTTTTGGAAAAGGGCGGCGTTTTGAATTACCTGGATCACTATGTGGACAAGGAAGGCCGGGCACGGGTTTTCCAGCTCTACAAGGTGGTTCTTCCTCAGAAAACCGACAGGCGGCTCCTTCTGGGAATCTCTTTTGATGTGACAGAGATTGAGAAAAACCGCACTGAGCTCAAAGAAAACGTTGAGCTTCTGCGATCGCTCATGGATAACTTGCCGTGTCACTTCTTTGTCAAAGATGCGGATAATGATTTCCGGTTTCTTTTGGGCAATGACCACTTTGAAAATTTCTTTCAAAAGAGACCCGAGGATTACGTGGGTAAAACGGGGCCGGAGTTTTTCCCTTCGACTGAGCAGGCGCAGAACTTCCGTGAAAGTGATTTGTCCCTCCTGGAGAAAGGGGGTAAGACAGATATTGTCTCCGAAGTCACAGGTGGTTCGGGCGAAGTACGCGTTTTCCAGATTTTCAAGAACCTGCTCACTCTCAATGACGGGCGGCGCCTGATCCTGGGAATCGCCACGGATATCACCGTACAGGAGAATAACTGGAAAGAACGCCAACGGCTCCTCCATAATCTCAATAAGCATATCAAACAGGAACGGATGTTTACCTCCTGCCTGGAGTCGGTCGTCATGAATTCGAGCACCGATGAATCCCTGAGATTACTGATCCAAACGGTCACCCTGCATATCGGCGCCGATGCCTGCTATCTGTCGGAGTATGATTTTGCGAATTCGAAAGTTTTGCCTCTTATCAAGTACATCAACCCCGAATTTGATGAAATCCCGCTTTCGGCTGAAAACCTCGGTCTTTCTGAAAATGAACCCTGGCATACCCTTTTCAATAAACGTGAGCTTTTCCTCTTGGACCAGGCGCAGTTGTTGATCGAGCAGAACCCCCGGAATGGTTTTACGAGGTTCAGTGACTATTTGAAAGCCAATGAGATAACCTCCATGGCAGGGGTGGGTCTTTACCAGAATAACAAGCTTTGGGGCAGTCTTACCTTCTATTTCAGAAAAAAAGAGAAGAAGTTTACGGCTCTGGATAACCGCTGGTTGAAGGTCTCCGCGCACCTGGTGGAGGTGGTTCTGGATACCCGCTTCAAGCATCACCAATTGGAGCGCAGCGAATATGAAAAGCGGCTGATCATGGATACCATGGATATCCCCATCCAGCTCTTTGACGCCAACATGAAGCTCATTCGGATCAACGGCGCGGCGCAAAAACTGGCTGGGTGGCCGGAGGAAAAGATTTTGAGAGAGCCCTGCTACAGGAATTTTTGCGGCTCTGAAGCCCGGCCTAATGATTGCCCGACTCTCCTGGCTCGGCAAAACTTGAAGAAGCACCATAAATCGATTCAGCTTAAAGGTGCCGATTACGTGATTTGCTCCCATCCCATTTTTATTGAAGGCAAGCTGTCTTATATCCTGAAGACCTTCGTCGATGTCAGCGAGTCGAGCAGGGCACAGGAAAAATTGACCCGGGCACTGCTCAAGGCTCAGGAAGCGAGCAAGGCCAAAAGCTACTTCCTGGCGACGATGAGTCACGAAATCCGGACCCCGCTCAATGCCGTGATCGGCTTCAGCGACCTGCTCAAAAAAGAGAAATGTTCCGAAGAGGATAAACTCAAGTACCTTGAATCCATTCACCTGGCAGCCAATGCGCTGTTGAACCTTATTAACGACATTCTGGATTTATCCACGATTGAGGCTGGAGCCGTGCCGTTGGTTTTGCGCTACGTCAATCTTTCGGAGATCATTCGGGAGATTCAATCCATCTTCCAATATCAGACTCGTGTCAAAAGTCTGGAAGTGAACGTAGAGCTCAAGCAGGATATACCGGTTCTTAAACTTGATCAATTGCGCTTTCGTCAGATACTGCTTAACCTGGTCGGCAACGCCGTTAAATTTACCGAAAAGGGCAGTGTGAAGATCATCGTGGAGTTTACCCCCGTTACCGGGGAGATGGGCAACTTGCGTGTGGCCGTCGAGGATACGGGTATCGGTATCGAGAAGGACGCTCTGGAAAAGATTTTCCAGCCCTTCACCCAGCAGGATTCCATCAGGGATACTTTTTTACACCACGGCAACGGTTTAGGATTGGCTATTTGTCGCCAATTAGCTATACGTATGGGCGGCTCACTGGAAGTGGAAAGCACAGTAGGCCAAGGCAGCCGATTTACACTCTATTTGGAGAACGTACCCTATCAACATGGGGGGCATAGGATTGAAAATAATACTCCTCCTGTTCTCCCGGTAGAGGAAGAATTGAAAATCCCACGGGATATTTTGCTGGTGGATGATGTTCCCTTGAATCTGTCCTTGCTTTCATTGATGCTCAAAAATCTGGGCGCTCATCCAAGATTAGCTGATTCCGGCACCAGTGCGTTGAGTGAGCTTGAGCAGTTCACCCCGGAGATCATTTTGACGGATATCTGGATGCCTGATATGGACGGCTGTCAGCTTGCAAGAAGTATTCGGAAAAAGAAAAAATTTAAGCACACTCGGATCGTCGCCGTTACGGCGGATACGGAAGTGCACGTTAATTTTGATATGGGTGCTTTTGATGCGGTATTGCTCAAGCCCCTCACGGTTTCTAAAATAAAAAGTCTCTTTAGGGACTTGCAGAAAAGAATTGAGTGATTCATCTGCAATAGACGCCTTTCCGGTCGGAGGTGCCTGAGCAGATGAGCCGCTTGTGTAGAACGAAAATTTATGAACCTGTTAATAGATAAAAGTCTTCTCCTGAGGAGAAAGGCTTTGGTTTATACGGTTTTTTGCTTTGCTTTTTTTGCCTGGGTACTCCCTTTGCAAACTGGAGCTCAGTCAGTGGACCTTCCTCAGGGAGCATATCCAAAGGTACCGTATAAAGTTTTGATTCTCTCCGAGCGCACCACGACTCCGGAGGGAGAGCTCAACCCCTGGAGCCTGGTCTTTCGACAGGAGCTCTTCCGGGAACTCAGCGCTCAGTCCGCCATCGTTTTGGAAGAACTCGATATCCCGGCCGGCGTGCGGACCTCGCCCGAGGAGATGGAGAGGCTCTCCGGGATGCTCCGGGCCATGATTCAGGCTCAGAACTACAATCTGGTGGCAGGCATTCTGGATACGCCCTGCCATCTCCTGGCGCAAATATCCGATGACCTCCCTCAAGAGCTGGCGCTGGCCTTCTGCGGTTATGAGGATTGGAGCTCCCGCTTGAAGGAGATGCACTCCAACACGGTCGCCATGACGGTGAAATATATGCCCGTGGAAACGGTGGAGCTGGGTTTGAAAATGCTCCCCGATGCCCGGGAAATCCTTTTTATCTCGAGTGAATCTTCCGTCTCCACTGCGGTTCAAAATCTGGTTGGCCCTGAGACCCCGTTCAAGGAGTGTAAAATATCCTTCCTGCAAAGTGGTGGCAAAACGAGGCAGGATATTTTGCAGGCGATCACTCAGTTACCCGCTCAATCTTTTGTCGTGCTGGGGGCTCTGAATGTGTCTGACAAGGCCGCCCTCGGAACCGATGAAACGTTGATCAGGGCCATGGCGGCACAGGAGGCTCCCAAGCCTTGCTTTGCCACGACCCTCATGCCGATTCATTTCGGAGCCGTCGGAGGGTACGGCGTTGGCGCCAAAGAGTTCGCCAAAGAAACCGCGGAGCTCATCAAAACGGTGATGAGCCAGAAGAGTGCCGTCACTGTGCCGGCCGTCAACCTCACCCCCATCCCCACGGTGGATATTTCCACGGCTCTGAAATTCAATCTGGAAACGGACCTCCTGCCGGCGGATACGAAGAAGTTGTTTGAACCTTTGCCTTCCTGGAATCCGAGCACCCGTACTCTCATCCTGGCTCTTACCTTGAGCGTTCTCTCTTTGGCCTCCATGTTTGGAATGCTGATCTTCTACAAGCGCCATCGCCATTTTACCCGCCAGACAATGGCTATTTTTAATGAGCTCCCGGTACGGGTGAGCGTGCTCGACCGCGAGAATAATCTTCTCTTTTTCCAGATGGAGCGTGGTCAGCGAAGTCCCTCCGGCTCCAAGTACCCGAAGTTATGCGACTTCAAGGCCATTGACCCGGCGCAGGTGAAGAATACCGTGGCATGGGTGTTGCAGACTAAAGAGCAGACTACGGTACGCTATGAGGAAGAGGATAAAAAGTGGATCGTATCCTGTTCGCCTCTTGAAAAAAATGTTTTTGGCACCGATGCTATCGTGGCCGTTTCCCATGATGTCAGCGAGATTGAAAAGGAGCGCAGCAGGGCCGAGAAATTAGCCGAGCAGCATCGGATCATTCTCGAAGCCATCGATGACGGCCTCATCATGACCGATATTGAGGGGAATATCATGCTCATGAACCCGCTGGCCTGCCGCCTGACCGGTTTCAAGCGCTCCGAAGCGATGGGCAAAAAGCTCGAAGAGGTTCTGAATCTGGTCGATCATCGGACCGGCAAACGGTTCCCGTCTCCCGCAGCCAAAGCGATTCATGATAAACGCGAGTACTCTCAAAATGAGGATGCGATCCTGATTTCCAGAGAGCGCAACCGTTACCATATTGCCCATGGAGCTTTCCCGGTGGACGGCGATGAAGGCAAATTCGCCGGCGTGGCCATCGTCTTCCGTGATATTACTCAGGAGTATGAAAGAAAGAATCAGGTCATTTCGGCTCTCCAAACCTTTAAACATGCCGCCAGGCTCGCAAGCCTCTCCTCATTCATCTACGACCTGAAGACTCATACCCGGGTCGATGAAAACAGCGAGATCGTCAATTGGGGCTATAAAAACGGCCAACCTCTCGAACCCGAGAAGTGGATTATCCCAGAAGATATGACCAAATTCCAGGAGGGCTGGAACCAGCTTATCCGGGGCCAGATCAACGAGTTCAGGGTTTCTTACCGCTCCAATTACACCGGGAGCCTGCGCTACTATACGATGCTGGCTTCCCTCTTCCAGCAGGAGGACCAGAAAGAGAAGCAGATCTTTGGCGTCATTCAGGACCTGACCCATATCGAAGAGAGTGAGCGTAAGCTCCACGATGCCAGCAGACTTTTCGGCACGATCATGGACCGTCTGCCCTGTTATGTCTATGCTCGGGATATTGATGATGATTTCCGCTATATTCTGGATAACCAGCATATCCGCAACTTCTTCATGGAGCTCGGTGCCGACATTAAAGGCAAAACGATCTATGATCTCCAGGAAACGCTCGCCCAAAATGAATTGTATCAGGTTAGCCTCGACACGGTAGTGGAGGGAAGAGCTTCTGAGCGTACCGGTCTGGTCACCGATAAGCAGGGCCAGGAACACATTTTGAGAATTCTCGAGACCCAGATTGAGCAATCCGACGGACGTCGCCTGCTCCTGGGCGTGGCGGTGGATGTCACCGAGCTCAAAGAGATAAAAAAACGTGAAGGCGAATCCAGAGAGCTCCTGCAGCTTATCCTCGATTACCTGCCGGCCTGCGTTTCGGCCAAAGACGTGCAGAATGATTTCAAGTATATTATCTGGAATAAGGAGTTTGAACGGCATACGGGAGTGAGCGCTAAAGAGGTACTTGGCAAGACTGATTTCGAGATCAACGCCTATCCGGGCTTTGCCGAGGACTTCCGCCGCCTGGATGAAGAGGTGCTCAAGTTCGGTAAGCCAATGCACTTTGTGGTCGATTGTGTCAGCGCCCGTGGCGAGAAGTTGACCTATTACTCCTATAAGATGCCGATGCTCAACCGCGAAAACAAACAGTTGCTCATCGAGCTTAATCTGGATATAAGCCGCGAGAAGAAACTCGAGCGCGACCGCACCGAAATGATCAAACGACTCAGTGACCTGGTCGAGAGCGGCGATATCGTTAATGAGTGTCTGCGCCATATTACTCTGGAAGAGGATTTCGAAAAGGTTATACCCGATATGCTTGGGGTCGTCGGAGAAAATGGCAGTGCTGATCGCTGCTACGTCTATGCTTTTCAGGAAGAAGGGGAGAAGCCGGAGGCGAGGTGTATCTTTGAGTGGACCCGTGCCGACATTGATTGCCTGCCTGTCTCGGCGACACATCAGAACTTGAATTTGAACCAGCTCGCGACGTGGTATCAACTTCTGGAGAAAAAGGAAGAGATCGTCATTCGGGATGCTTCCAACCCGCCTGAAAAGCTCAGGGAAACCTCCGCTCTCCTGCAGGAGAGGGATGTGAAATCAATGATGGTCGCCGGCATCTGGCTGGATGACAAGCTCTGGGGCTTCATCGGATTGGATTTCGTTACGCGAGCCCGTGACCTGAATGAAAATGATCTGCGCACCATTCACAATGCGATCAATCTTTTCCAGTTGGCCTATGAGCGCAATCGCCGCAAAAACGCCCTGGCTGAAGGCTCATTCCGTCAAAAGCAGATTTTTGATAACATCGCCATTCCGATCGCTCTCTTTGATACGAATTGCCAGGTCATTATCGCTAACCCGAGCTACCGTACACTGGTGGCCGAAGAAGGGACCGATTCGGTTTGTAGACAATACATGAGCAAGCTTTGCAGAGACGGCATTCAGATGGGCTGCAACCTGTCTCGCAACGAGGTTGAAGCTCTGGGGAGCTATCAGATGGATATTGTCCGGTACTCGAATCGCGAGTTCGTTGTGAACCTTCAGCCGATTTTTGATCGTCAGGATCGCCTGGCCATGATTTTGGAAACGGCAGTGGATGTGACCGATATCAACGAGGGCAAACGCCGTCTTGAGGCCGCGATGAAAGCCGCTCAGGCTGCCGACCGCGCCAAGAGTTATTTCCTGGCGACCATGAGCCATGAGCTGAGGACTCCGCTCAACGCTGTGATAGGCTTCAGCGAGCTGCTCCAGACGAGCGTCCTGTCGGCCGACCAGCAGAAGGATTACCTCCAATCGATCCACGTGGCCGGTAATGCGCTCCTGAGCCTCATCAATGACGTTTTGGATTTATCCAAGATCGAGGCTGACCAAACCAAAATTACCCCCAGGAAAACGACATTAATCAAATTGCTGGATGAGATTGAGACGATTTTCCAGAAAAAGGCCCAGGCAAAAGGTCTTACGTTGACAATCGACTGTCCGAAGAACCTGCCTCTTCTCTATCTGGATATCCCGCGCCTGCGGCAGGTACTGCTGAACCTGAACGGTAACGCCATCAAGTTTACCAATGAAGGGGGCGTGAATTTACGGGTGGAGTTCACCGAGTTTGATGAACGCTTCGGCGTTTTGACTCTGGCCATGGCTGATACCGGCATCGGCGTCAAGCCTGAGTACCTGGAAAAGATATTTGAACCCTTTGTCCAGCAGGATACGGTGAGGGGAGGGCGTATTTATGAAGGAACCGGTCTGGGCCTCTCCATCTCGCGGCGCCTGGTCGAAAAGATGGGCGGCGAGTTGACGCTGGAGAGCGAAGAGGGTAGAGGAAGCGTTTTCACGGTCCGCCTCCCTCTTGTCCAATACGAAAAGAATAGCCCAGAGCCTCCGGCTATCCCGGTTTTCCCGGCTCCTTTGCCCGTGACTCTCTCCCCTGCCGTAACCGAAGGCTGCCAGATATTGCTGGTGGATGACGTCAAAATGAATGTCCAGGTCCTGAGTGCAGCGCTCAAGAGGCTGGG
>DBPU01000113.1:18261-33294 GCA_002305615.1 Verrucomicrobia bacterium UBA1412
GGATCGCAGATGGCAATCCGTCAAAATCGTAGCGGTCACGGCCGATACCGAGATTGACAATTCCTTTGATGTAACGTGCTTTGACGATGTCTTGCTCAAACCGCTGACCTTGGAGAAGATTTCCGGTGTGCTTCACAAGCTCCACATGACTGACGAGGAACAGCGAAAAGAAGAGAAATAAGGACCAAAGTTCTCGAAATAAGAAGATAAAAATTCAGCCCGGCCGGGATTGTCACCGACCGGGCTGCAATTTTTTGCCGATTTCCTCTAGGCCTCCAGAGCCGCCAGGGTTTCGGGGTCGCGAACGTCCACCCAGCGGCCTTCGATCTGTTGGCCCGCCAGCCGGAGATTGTTTTGGTAATGTGCCGCGATGGCGTCGGTCAGTTCATATTCACCGCGGGGAGATTTTTGTAATTTAGCGGTGTACTTGAAGAGAACCGGTTTGAAAATATAGATACCCGCATTATACCAGACCGGGGCGCCCTCTTTAATCCACCCTTCTTTGCGGAGAGTTTCGAGCTGTTCGACGGAAGGCTTTTCCACCAGCCGGTTCAGGCAGAAGTTTTTATCAAAGAAGAGCAGGCCTCCCTTGGTCACGTCTTCACCCGCTATGACGGTGACCAGTCCCTCGTAAGGGCCGCTGCAGTAACGCTTGATCATCTGGCTGTAGGTCTCGGGCCGAACCAATATATCCCCATAGGTGAGGAGGAAATCTTCATTGCCCACAAAATCCTTGGCAAGCTCGGCCGCCTTCCCGGTCCCGTCCAGCCCTGTCTGGCGGACGTATTGAACCGTGATTCCCATCGAGGATCCGTCGCCGAAATAGTCTTCGATGACTTCGGCTCGCCAGCCGGTGATAATGCAGAAATCAGTGATGCCGTTGCTTTTGAGACCCTCCACGATATGCCCCAGAATAGGTTTGCCCTGGACTTTGAGCATCGGCTTGGGACAGCTACTAGTGAGGTCGCGCATACGGGTTCCTTTTCCCGCAGCAAGAATGACAGCCTTCATCAGAATAAACGAAGTAGATTAGATAATAGTTATTGGGAACAAACAATGGGGGATACCTGCAACTCGAGAAGTATCCCCCAAGGAGTAATAAAGGCCTGTTATTAGGCGCCGAATTTTTCGAGCATTCCGGCGTTGGCTTGAATATAACGGATCAGATCCTTGGCCGGGAATACTCCCAGAGAGCCCAGGTTCGCGCCCGTATCGGTGAAGCGGTCCAGCTTATCCGAGCCGGAGAACTGAGAGTGAATCAGAACCGGCTGAGGGTGCCAGGAGTGTCCCTTCATCGGAGTCGGAGTCGAGTGGTCGCCGGTGACGACGATCACGTCGGGCCTCTTCTCCATGAGGATGGGCAGGGCGGCATCGAAATCTTCAATAGCCTTGACCTTGGCGGCATAGTTGCCGTCTTCACCGTATTTATCGGTATATTTAAAGTGAATGAAGAAGAAATCGTATTCATCATACAATTTCTTGTACGTCGCAAACTGCTCGGCAATCGTCTGCGGTCCTTCGATCTTCGTCATTCCCACCAGTTGGGCCAGTCCCTTATACATCGGGTAAACGGCGATGCAGGCCGGCTTCAGATTGTACCTCTGCTCAAAGAGAGGGATATCGGGCTGATGAGCGATGCCGCGCATGAGGAAACCATTGGCCGGTTTCTCTTTGGCGATGATGGGCAATGCCAGCTTGTAAAATTCTTTAATCACCTTGGCCGTCTTTTTGGCCTTGGCGCTTTTGGCGTCTTTGGGTTCGACTTGAGGAATCGGGAAGCCGACCTTCTGAGGGTCTGCATCGGTGAGCGGACCTTCCATTCCTTTACCGCGCAGGACCACCACGAAGCGGTGTTCTTTACCCGGCTGAATGATCACTTCCACGTCGCCGATCTTCTTGATCTTGGCGCTCAGCATGGCGCAGAGCTTCTCGCATGTCTCGGTCGGTATCCGGCCCGCGCGGCGATCGGTTACGATCCCATTCTCGTCGAGCGTGCAGAAATTGGCGCGGGCGGCCACGTCTCCGGCCTTGAGCTCAATGCCCAGACCCAGAGCTTCAATTACGCCGCGGCCCACTTCGAACTCCAGCGGGTCATAGCCAAATAAACCGAGGTGACCTGGACCACTGCCCGGGGTGATTCCCGGTGCCACAGGGATCATCCGGCCCTGGGCCGAATCCTTTGCCAAGGCATCCAGATTAGGAGTCTTGGCTGCTTCCAACGGCGTGAGATAATTGTTCTCCTTAACGGCGATGTCTCCGACACCATCCATTACCAGAAGAGCAATTTTACCTTGGGGTTTTCCTGTAAGTTCTTGATATACAGCATCCAGATTCATATTTAATCTTTATCTTAGTGAAGTTCCGGCTGAGGGGCTGTTTTGATCGAAAGCCGTGGGCTCCCACCTCAGCATCGGGGGCTATGCTCTCACAAAATCCCTTCCCGGTCAATTGAGTTTTTCATCCCTCCAACGTCGTGATACTCCGGCAGTAACGCGCCGGCGTGATTAACTCCGGAGGGCTTGAATCCTTCATTTCATTTTCCGGTCTCAGTCGGCAATTTCGGAATAGACCCGATAATACTCCCGCTTCCCGGAGGAGCTGTTGACCTGATAAGGGCTCGCTGTCTCAACCGGCTCCCAGTTTACCAGATCGCTGCTCTTTTGCAGAATTCCTCCAAAAACCAGAGTCATCTGGGTTTCATTATCCGTTATCACCCGTTTGGAGAGGAAAAGCTCCGGTTCATCTGCCGGCAGCGTCCAGGGTTCCAGAGTAAAATATTCCAACCAGGAAAACCTGGTTTTATTCCATCCGACAGTTCCCTTCAGGTAATGGATCGTGAAATAGTTCGGAACGGCCCCGATGGTACCGGGTGCGTTTCCTTTAAAATAAACGTCGGTAACGGACTGTGAAAAAGAACTTATCTTCTCCACTGAGAAGGGAAGGGTGACGCGCTTCAGGTTTATACATTGACCAAAACCATAAACCTCTTTGACCCCATCGGGGACCGTATATTCTGTATTTGGATGATTGGGCGGATAGAAAACCAGCTGACTCATCGTTTTATTAAAGAGGATTCCATCCACACTGGAAAGGAAGGGGCTATCCGGGCTGACATCTATCCGTTTCAAGTTAAGACATCCTGAAAAGGTTTCAGCACCCGGAGAGGTTAAGCCTGCTCCAAGTTTCACAGTCTCCAGGTTTACGCATCCGGCAAAGGTCCTGCTCAAAAAATTGGAAATACCATCCCCAAGAACAACATTTTTCAGGCTCAGGCATCCATCGAATGCGTCAGGGCCAAGGCTCAGCACGCTGTCAGGGATAACCACGTTCGTCAAACTCGTACATTCTCTGAAGGCCATGTTGCCGATGTGGGTTACGGTGTCGGGCAGGGCGATCTCCTGTAACTTCGTGCAACCATCAAACGCATAGTCTTCAATGCGAGTGACATTATTTCCGATGTTCAGATTTATTAGACTGGTACAATCATAAAATGCTCTATCTCCGATGATTGTGACATCGTTACCCATGGACATCTCCTTTAGCTTGGGGCAGTTGCCGAACATATTGTCTTTTATTTCCGTGACGCCATTTCCGATTCGTACTGTCTCTAAGCCCTTACAGTCAAAAAACAAAGAATCTCCCAGGCTGAGAACGTTGTCCGGGATAATGATCTCGCGCAGTTGGTCGCAGGATTTAAATGCACTATCCTCAATATGGGTTACACCACTGCCTATATTTACCTCTTTCAACTGAGGGCAAAGATTGAATGCTAACATTCCGATATTTGTAACCGTGTTTGGAATATCTATCTTTTGTAAACTGGAGCACTCTGCAAATGTCCCCGGGTCAATAGTGGTAAGGCCATCGGGAATTACGACAGTCTCCAAATTCTGACAGTAATCAAAAGCCCACAGAGTCATTTTCTTCACTGTTTCCGGAATGGTATATTCCACTGCAGCTCGATTTGAGGGATACCTGATGAGAGTTGTTTGCTCTTTATCGAAAAGAACTCCATCCCGGCTGCTATAGTTGGGATTATTCTCGCTCACGCTGATTTCTGTCAATTCGGGGCAATAATTAAAAACAAAAGTACCTATTTCAGTGACACTTGCAGGAAGGGTGACACGACTCAGACGGAGGCAGCCGGCGAATGCGAAATTGTTTATCTTTTCAACCTGAGCCGGGATTTCGATTGTTTCCAGATTTTTACACAACATGAAACACTGATCTCCTATTTTCTTCAAGCTGTCCGGGAGCACAAAAGATTTGACCTGCATATTCTCTCTGAAGGCACGACGACCCAATTCGGTCACCGGCAGCCCCTCAATCTCGGAGGGGATGACGACATGTTCATCGCTGCCCGTGTANNTGGCCCTCCAGGATTTCATATGTGAAATCCGATACGGGTGAAGCCGCCGCTTCGGAAAGGGAATTCAGAGGTTCTGCGATGATCGGTTTATTGGGTTCAGATTCATAAGCCCAACCCAGGAGATACCCTTTTTCCCCTGGGAAAGTCTGTGAGTTTTCTGAGAAGTCGAAATGAAAGTAACCATAGTGCATGGTATATCCTCCATAGGGGTCTTCATGTTGAAACTTGAATCCAATAATCCCTTCTCTTCCACGTATCTCACTTACGTAACCCACGGAGGGTGGTTCTGCATCCAGGGACAGAGGTACGACAGATTGTATTAAAGTAGCGGGGAAATAAATATTCTGGCCGGTTTGAATTTCCGAAGACCATACATGCCCATTACCCTCATATTCGACAATGTTTTCTCCGATAGTGCTGCCAAAAGCCAATCCCCCAATAAGCCGGTTTTCCCACAGATCTTCTTTCCCAACGATGATTTCTGTCGGACTGCTGAAACTGATTCCTGTGAAGGAGTATGGAATCTGGAAATCTGCTGTTCCTGTAGAGTCAACCCGGATATTAAGGGTCGAATACGCAGAATATGTATCTCCCGCAAAAACAGAATCACCCGTCTGAAATGGGGGATCAAACTTTTTTACGATCACTTCAGCCTGGCTGTTCCAGGTCAGGCTCGTAGTAACCGCAATGGCAAAGAATGCCATCCGTCTAATCTTTTTCGTGTACACCATATTTTTATAAAGGGTTAATTATTTCAATCTCACTATTCGCCAGAAACTGGTTTGGGAGGATTGAGCTTCTTCTTTGGAAATGATCACTTTTTCCTGAACCGGTTTGGCTCCGGAGATGGGAACAGGCACTATTTCTTCACCCACCTTTTCAAAAGGTCCCTCGGAATGAAAACTTCTTTCGGCCTGATAAGTCGCCCCCGGGGTAGCGAGCCAGGAGAGCTCCAAGCCTCCATCTTCCCGCTTCTGAATTGAAAACTGAATCTTCGTTGAAGGCGTAACCAGTGGTTTAGCTACGATGGGTTGATTCCATTCACTTTCAAAAGAGTATCCCAAAAAAAATATTACCCCTTCATTGGGACACCAAAAATGAATGTATCCGTAATACGTGTAATACTCCGGAAGGGGTATTGCGTAGTAACTGGCCGGAATCTTTGTGGCAAATTTTATTCCAATTACTCCTTCTTTTCCCAAAACGTTTCCTTTTACAAAAGGACTGTACGCAGCTTCCACCTCCGAACTCTCTTTACCTGATATGTTCTCAGAACCGGATATTGCCGAGCTGGAAGGCAGAACTCCATCCGCGGTAAGTACGGTACTCCTGTTGAAGGCGATGTAATCGTAAGGGAATGAACCCGTATACTCATCCCCCTCGCTCCATGAATAGGCGTTCATATCAACTTCCGGGTATGAAAGTTCTTCCCCAATCGTTGACCCGAGGGGCAGGGCGGCTACCCAGGCATAATCATCCTCCAGATAAGGAGGAAGAGTATAGGGCTTCTGAACTACTATAGAGCTGGGAGAATTAAAATAACAGTATGTTGGGGTTCCTCGACGAAAAAATAAATAATCGCCCAAACCATCGTGATTAAAATCAGGAGAAAAACAGAAAGAGAGTGTGGGGCTTATGGCACTCTCTAGTGCGAATATTATCGGCGAATCAAACCTGGTAGTCCGTACTTCGGCTTGACTTGTTAAAACTGAAACGAGTATTACACCTGAAGAGACTATTGCAGTAGCTAAAGTGTTAAATCTAAAATAATTTATTTTTTTCATATTTTTTTATATAATTGCATTTCATATTAATATCTAACTAATATAGACGTTTAATTCTATAAAACTTTTTTCCTGTTAGAAGACGTGATGCTGTAGTTGTCATGATTTCTTTATTTGCAGAAATAGGATTACCCACATTTACCCAGGATTGATTTCCTGTGAGATCTGAACTCTGCAAAATATAGATACCTCCTACAACAGCGTTCCATTTGATATTTAGATTAAAGTCATCTACAATGCTTACATTTGATATTTCAAGGTCTTCAGTTGGAACCTCAACACCAGAAAGAATTATCGAAACCCACTGTGAACCTCCACTTAAAGTTTCTCCTTTATGAGTTACCCTTATAGTATATACACCATTAGGGTTGGGCGTACTAACAACAACTTGCTCTAAATTATTGACGGAATCGTCCCCTTTTGTGGCTGTCGCTTCCCGATAAGATGCTCTTTTGTTTGCTAAATCAGGGTCAAGAATAAACGGTTTGAGTGTGTCATAAGCACTTGCATTATAGTTTGTAATTCCCGGAGGATATATTCTCAAATCCAAGTCATTAATTAGGCGTTTTGTCGTTTCATCAACAGCTCCACTGGTTTGATTGGTTCCGGGAGGATCATTCCAGGCGATTGTAACTTTAATGGGTGTACCCCAATTAGCTGCTTTTACCTGGAATTGGATATTATCTTTTGAAGAAATGCAAACTTCCTTAATGTATGGCTTTGTATTTGTTAAGGCGTCTGTTCGCATAAGGTTGACCGCTTTTACTGCATCAAAAACCCCATACCCAAACTTATAGCTGGGTCCGGGATTGTCGGTTGCTTCTTTTGCCGTGTGAACAGCAAGCGCGCGCAGTGTTGAACTGCGAACCGGATAATTAGTTTTCCAGGAGGGACGGATCTCATGGCGTTGCTCCAAAACCAGGCCTAACCCGCCAGTGACTGCCGCAGATGCAAAACTGGTGCCGGCATTTGTCTTAGAATTATAATATGACAAATTAGTTACGTTAGAATCATAGCTTGGTAGCCAAAACCCCTCAGAATATCCAAGATTATAGACGGTATCATTTGGAGAACACATTGCAGCTGCGACAATTTCCGGCTTGATACGGCCATCATCTGTGGGGCCAAAAGAACTATTTGTCGTCAGTGTCACGGTAGGATTTGAATCCCAACTGCCAACGGCGTAGATGCCACCAACCGTTAGAACGTTTTTAGCACAGGCCGTGGGAGAAAGCGTATCATAACCGCCTTGATCTCCGTTTGCCCAATTTCGTACTTCGGTTTGGAGTGTGGTATTTCCCGGATAATAATAACTATGAGGTACCTGAGGTCCAACACCAGAAGCATTCCCCGAAGGAAACACCATCAACGTATATGGGGCATTGGTCGCGCTTTGATCAAGTGCAACAGAACTGGTTCCTGAATATCCAATGGTATTCCCAGTATAGGCCCCAAATTTCCAGTCTTCAAACACGGCAACATTTGTACCTCCATGCCAATACCAATCACCCCCATACTTCACCCATCCGGCCTGAATATCGAAGGAATTGTTTGCCAGGCTGAGCCCATTGGTAGCTTCCGAATACAATGTACTCGTGAAAGTGCTCAGTGCATTTTCCACTAAAGAATAGGCATGAACCGTTGCATTATAACAAACCCCTCTTGTATGGGAACCCAGTTCAGTGTTAAAGACCGGAAAACCGTTGGTATCAACGATGAAAGCCCCTGTGTCTTTGCCTCCAGAAGCTAAAACTCCTGCTATGGCAGTTGCGTGAGGACTTACAGGACTGGAATTCCCCATAATAACACGGCTCTTCCCATCCGACTTCGTGAATTGAGTATGGTTTGTCAATACAGATGATCCTCCGGTAACATCGGGAGCCTCCCACATTCCGATAGTTACGTTATCACCACTCAATGCCAAACCGCTTTCTCCTGAAGAAATATTAGGATGCCCTGTTTGGATACCTGATGGCCAAACCTTATTCACTCCTATGGTAGCCATACCCTTAATGTTGCAAGGAGCCACATAAAGAGGTTCTCCATTCTCTGTAATATCGATTAGTGTTGTGACAACATGACCTTTTTGATCCAAGACCTGTAAAGGTATATTTTGCTCTTTTGCCGCCTTCAGAATACGCTCGTTCCCCTCTTTTTCATTTTTCAAGGAATCTTCGACCCGGTCAGTAAGTTTCCTTTTAATCTGTTCGTAATTTTCAACAATCGGGGCTGCGTTAGTTTGTGTGATATCCTGTGGAATAAGGTTTGGGTTGGCCTCAATTAGGTTTTTTTTAGGTTCCGGATACTTAGATCTTCTAACTAGAATGGTTTCCGGCTCGGGGAAGAAACCATAAACCTCCTCCCACGTAAACCACTCTCCATCGATTCTTACGTCTGGTAGAGGAGGATATTCTGGAGTTACCCATTTGTAGAGATATTGAGCATCCTCAAAGGCATACCCCTCTTCTGCGGGGTATTGCTGGGCTTGAAGATTTGCGGCGAAAAGAAACGCAATTGCAGTTGCGACGGGAGCGATGTAACTCGCTATTTTATTATGCCGGTTAGTAGAAAAAATTTTCATATATTACGGTTCCCTTTTGGGGGACAGAATTTCCCTGAAAAGACAAATCTAGGGGGACCATACGCCTCATCAAAGAAAAATCAAGTGTTTTCTGAAAACTTTTTCAAAAAACTTGAGAGACGGTTCTAAAGGAGAAATTAGGCCTCTTCGTTGGCTCTTTCGGCGATTTGGCTTTTGCAGGTGGAGCGGTAGGCCAGGTAGAAGAAGGAGCCCAGGGCGCTCCAGCAGAGGAAGCCGGCATAGGCGATCAGGGAAAGGGCCAGCGCTTTGGTGGGAGGAATGGCCAGCATCGGAGCGCTCAGCATGATGACGTAGAGGTTCTCCCGGACACCCAGTCCGCTGGGGGTAATGGGAATGGAAGAGATGCAGATAATCATCGGCACGATCACCGCCAGCTGCGTTACGCCGATATTGAGCTCAAGGTCGCGGCTGATGAGGACGAACTGAGCCACGCAGAATCCATTGAGGAGCATGGAGAGCAGGAAGACCTTGAGCATCAGGCGGGGCTGGCGTGCCGTTTTTTTGCAGGCTTCCAGCGAGCGGCGAATATGGGTGAACTTCTGGAAGCGCCCCAGAATCCGCGAGAGTAATCCCCCATGGCCGGCAGCGAAAATCAAGACCAGGCAGGAGAAGAACATCCCCAGAGTGAAGAGGGTGAGGAGAGTCAGCCGCTTATTGATCAGGAGCAGGTGAATATTGGGGAGCATGAAGAAAACGGCAAAAAGCAGCATGGAAAAAAGCCCCAGGAGCCGGTCCACGAAGACGGTCGTGATGGCTTCGGTTTTGCTTTTTTCGGTTTCGCGCGTACCGTAATAGGCTTTGAGAACGTCGCCGCCGGTGGAGCCCAGCAGAAATCCGTTGAAGAACTGGCCGATCATGCTGATCTGAAAAGTCTTCCGGAACGTGACGGCGATTCCCTGAGCCCTCAGTAAGAGATGCCAGCGCCAGGCGCCGAGGGTGACCGTCGCGCCGACACAGAGAAGAGAGGGGATGAAGTAGGTCCAATGGGTCAGCGTCAGGATATTATAGAGAGCCCCGGGGCCGATGCTCCAGGCCCTGCGCCATTGCTCCCATCGGGTGAGCTCGTGCCAGGGGTAAGATTCGGAGACGGCCAGGAGCTTGCCCTGCTCCATGAAGATGGCGTGAAAAATCCAAAGCAATAGAAGGGCGCTGATACCGATTCGCCCTGCCATGCCTAGAATTGCACGCTTCGATTTCACTCGTTGCCCCAGATATTCCTGAGATGCTCGAAACCTTTGAGCAGCCGCTCTGCCTCCACAAACGGATTAAGCTCCATCACTTTGAGGTGCTCCGGTTTAATGAGCGGCTTGAGGAGTTCGTAATCGACGGTTCCTTCTCCGGGAGGGCAGTGGTCGCCGTTAGGGTAGGCGCAGTCGTGGACATGGAGTCCGTACATCCGCCCGCTCAGGTTATCGATATGGAAAAATTGATTGATGAAGCCGTAGTTCTCCTTGATCTGCGCGTGGCCCGTATCGTGCCAGTAAACGACCTCCGGGTTCTGATATTTCTTGAAGAGGAATTGGAAGTCTGCATCCAGCGGCAGCTCTTCGAGGCCTTCCCGGTTTTCGATGCCGATTTTGATTCCCAGCTCGCGAGCCGTCGGGATCAGCTCCTCCAGCGCCTGGCAGGAGCGCTCATACCAGGCATCCTTGGCGATTTCCAGGTATTCATTGACCTCCATGAGGATCCGCTCATAACGGGGCGTATTCTGGAGCCGCGCCTTGACTAGCGGCAATAGCTTGGTGCTGTAGTCATGGATTTGAATGGAGCCGAAATGGGTGACCATCAGCGGAGCACCCAGCCGCGCGGCCATCTCCATGGTTTTTTTGGTCTGGTTAATGGCCCGCTCCCGTTCTCTGGGGTCATCGGAGCTGAACTGGAAGATATTCGGAGCCGAGTGCTCCACGCCGACCGGCAGAGGACAGAAATTGTGGACGCTGGAAATTTTCACCACGCCATTTTTGACCGCATCCAGGATACCCTCCAGGAGGCTGATTCGTGTGTTGTGTCCCAGCTCGGCATACTCAAAGCCCAGAGACCGGACCTCTTCGAGCATGGCGCGTCCGTCTGTATGTCTCTTTGCGTTCCAACAGGTAGATAATGAATACATAATAGGTGTACCTGGCCTTGCAACCGCGGGCTATTATCCACGAACCCCCGGTCAAATGCAATCCCAGTATGGAGATGCGGAAAAGTATCCCTCGGGATTGCTTTGGGGCTACCGACTGCTCTATAATATCCCCGTGATGTTGAGCGGGGTGTCTGGAAATAGGACTCTTCAGCGCCTTCGGATAATAAAGACCTATGGAAATAGAGAATACGAAAACAGGGCTCCCGGCCGGAGTCAAAAAGGTGGATTTGGAAAACGGTCTGGTGGTGATTCTCAAAGAGGATCACAGCTCGCCGGTGGCGACAGTCCAAGCCTGGGCCCGTGCCGGCAGCGTGGATGAAGGCCCCTGGATGGGTGCCGGCATGAGCCACGTACTCGAGCACATGCTTTTCAAAGGAACGACGACCCGGCCCGCATCACGTATCGACCAGGAGGTTCAGGCTGCCGGCGGTCAGATGAATGCCTGCACTTCCTTCAACTATACCCTTTACTACATTGATATTCCCTCGGCGGGCGTGAGCGTGGCGGTGGATATTCTCTGCGACATCGTGTGCAATGCGACGCTCCCGGCCGATGAGCTGGAAAAGGAACGGCAGGTGATTTTGAGAGAGATGGATATGGGCCAGGATGACCCGGACCGCCGTTCGAGCCGCAGACTCTTTGAAACTGCCTACCAGGTCTCTCCCTATCGGCACCCGGTCATCGGTTACAAGGATATCTTCGAGAAATTCACCCGCGAAGATTTACTGGCCTACTACCGCCTGATGTATGCCCCCAATAACCTCTTTTTCGTCGTGGTCGGCGATATTGATTCCGAGGCCGTGGAAGCCCAGATACGCAGCGCCTTCAGCACGGTCAAGCGCGGTGCCATACCGCCTTCAGTGCTGCCGCCAGAGCCGCCTCAGACCGGTTCCCGCATCGTGGAGGAGCCCGGAGTNNCTGGGGGTGATCTCCGGCATCCTGGGCAGCGGCCGCAGCTCACGCCTCTATCGCAAAATCCGCGAAGAAATCGGCCTGGTCCAGGCGGTGGATTCCTGGATATACGCTCCGGGCGAACAGGGACTCTTCGGAATCAGCGCTGAAATCGAAAAGGAAAAATACGAGGAGGCGATCTCCTCCATTCTGGCAGAAGTAGAAAAACTCAAGACTGAGCCCGTACCGCTCCATGAGCTTGAAAAGGTGAAGAAGCAGTGCGTGGTCGGTTTGCTCTCGGAGCTCAAGACGACCTCCGGCCAGGCAACCGAGATGGGCAGCAGCTGGCTCAGGGCAGGGGACCTGAATTTCTCGAAACGGAGCCTGGAGCGAATCCAGAAAGTCACCCCGGAAGAGGTGCTTCAGGTCGCGAACACCTGGTTTAGGGATCAGAACAAAGTTCTCTACAGCCTCATGCCGCCGGGCAGCGCACAGGCGGAAGAATCAGCCCAAAAGCAGCGCGCCGCCGAGCAGGTGCAGAAGAATATTCTCACCAACGGACTGCGCATCCTGACCAAGCGTGATGACCGGCTGCCCTTTATCGAATTCCGTCTGGCTTTTGAAGGCGGTCTTCGCGCGGAAGAGGAGTCTACCAACGGCTACACCCTGATGATGAACCGCCTGATGCTCAAGGGAACCGCCGGCCGCACAGCCGAGCAGATCGCTAAAGAGATCGAGAGCGTCGGCGGCAGGATCGAAAGCTGGTCCGGCCACAGCTCTTTCGGCTTCTCGGTGGAGGTCCTCAAAGAAGATTTCGCACTCGGACTCGATATCCTGAGCGATGTCGTCCTCAATCCGGTGTTCCCCGTCAAGGCGCTGGAGCTGGAGCGGGGGATGATCCTGGCCGATATTCGCGCCGAGAAAGATCATATGCTCTCCTATACTCTCAAGCGGATGAGGACCGAGCTTTTCGGACCGGTCTCTTTCGGCTTGAGCTCCAGCGGCGGAGAAGAGAGCATCCGCACCGTGAGCCAGGCCGACGTGAAGGCCCATTGGAACCGACTGGTTCGCCCGGATAACGCCGTCCTTTCTGTCTTTGGCGATATTGATGGAGATGAAGCCGTCCTCAGCGCTTTGCAGGAAAAGTGGAAGAACTGGGAGCCCAATGGCAAAACCAGATTTCCGGAGCCGCCCGCCTTCAAAACGGGCCGCAGAGAGATTCTCGAAAAACAGGATAAAAAACAGGCCGTCGTCTGCGTGGGCTATCCGAGCGTGAGCATCCGCGACCCGCGGGTCTACCCGATTCTTCTTCTCCAGGAGGCCTGCAGCAGCCTGGGCTCGCGGCTCTTTATGAGAATCCGCGAAGAGCTGGCGCTTGCCTATTATGTCGGCGCTTACGAGCAGAGCGGGACCCTGCCCGGTTATTTCTGTTTCTATGCGGGCACGGAGTTGGCACAGGCCAGGCGTGTCGTGGAAGAAATTTTTTCCGAAGCCGGCAAGCTCTGCAGTGATGGCTTGAGCCCCGAAGAGCTCGACCGCACCAAGGCCAAGCTGCTCGGCCAGCGCGCCATCGGCCAGCAGGATATCGGAGCGGTGGCCCGGACGGCTGCCATCCATGAGCTCCTGGGGCTGGGATATGATTTCGCTCAGAAAGAAGACGAGCTGATCGGGAATGTCACCTTGGAAGAGGTGCAGGATGCGGCCCGGTTGATATTGAATCCGGATAACTGCGTCGTCAGCATCGTCGGACCCGAAGAGGTTTAGGGAACCCTGAAGCTGCCACTACAAAAAAGAGAAAACAGAATGTTTAAAAAAGTCACACTGGCGGGAGTAGGCCTCCTGGGAGGCTCACTGGGGCTGAATCTCAAAACGCGCGGTCTGGCTCGGGAAGTGGTCGGTTACGTGCGCCGCGCCGGGAGCATCGAAGAGTGCTCTCGCGTGGGTGTGGTCACTCGCGCCACGCTCTCCATAGAAGAGGCGTTCACCGATGCGGAGCTGGTCGTCTTTTGCGTGCCGGTCTCCCAAATCCCCATCCTGGCAAGGGCGGCCCTGCCTTTCCTTAAAGAAGGGACGATCGTGACCGATGTCGGCAGCACCAAGAGGGAACTGGTTTCGGAACTGGAAACGATTTTTCAACCGGCCGGAATTCACTTTGTCGGCTCGCATCCCATGGCTGGCTCCGAAAAAACCGGCCCCGGCAATGCGTATCTTGACCTCTTCCGCAACACGATTTGCCTCCTCACACCCACGGAGCGGACTTCTCCGGCGGCACTGCATCAGGTGCAGGAGCTTTGGGAAAAAGTCGGGTGCCGAACGGTCTGCCTTTCACCCGCCGATCATGATGAGCTGGTCTGCCGCGCCAGCCACCTGCCTCACCTGATTGCGACGGCTCTGGTCAATCACGTACTGGGGAATAATAACTCCGATGTTCAGGCAAGAATCTGCGCCTCGGGCTTTCGGGATACGACGCGCGTGGCTTCGGGCTCGCCGGATATGTGGCGGGATATCGTGCTCACCAACCGCAAGCAGGTACTCTCTGAAATTGATGCCTATATTGAGACGCTCAAGAGCATGAAGGAGACGTTCAAAACCGAATCCCCGGAAAATATCCACTCCCTTTTCAGCAATGCCCGTAAGCTGAGGAATCAGTGGCTTGATTCCCGCTAGAGCTTTCTGCGGTTTGGCGCTCTCTATTTCTTTTCTTCGCCTTCAGCTCCTTTGAGCTGGGCCTTATTTTCCAGCCAGACGGCCAGTGCCTTCCGCTCTGCCAGAGTCCCCACCAGAGGCGGCATATACTGGGTAAAGCGATATTCGGGGCTGTATTCATGGAGCATATCCAGCACGCTCTGGAGGCTCTCCTTGTTGCGGCCCTTGAGCAGCTTATCCATAGAGCGATAGCCGCTCCAGGTATGGCAGATCATGCATTGCCCCCGGAACATGGCCTTGCCGGCGGCAAAATCGTTTTCCTCATCGACCCAGAGGCTCTTGGTGAGGTAGCCCTCCGTATTGAAGCGCTCCACTTCCGACACACGCACCCCGTTGGAATACATGTAGCCGACAATCACAAAAGGCTTACGCAGCATTTCCCGGGAGTATTCCGCCGCGGAAACCACCACCGCCGCCAGAATCATCAGTATCCAGGCACGCGCCGGGGTGAACTTGAGCGGACGAGGCCAGACCAATATGAAGGCTGCCACAGCGGTCAGGACCGAGACGAAGATCACCGACAGAGAAATCGGCATGAGATTGAGCTCGG
>DBPU01000113.1:33311-39406 GCA_002305615.1 Verrucomicrobia bacterium UBA1412
GGGCAGGAGCAGAAGCCCGGGGACGAACCAGCGCAGCAGATAGCGCAGGATGCCAGCCTTCAAAGCCGGCTGCATTTCGCCCCGGATGCGGCTGGCGGACATCAGCACGAAGACCGCCGCCAGAGAGAGGCACGCCAGAGCGCGGATGAGCAGGCTCGGCCAAAAGGTCGGGTTGAAAAATGCGTAGAGGACGGCTCCCGAAAACTCACGCATTCCATTGGCCTGAAGCCACTCCTGACCGGGCGTCAGCATGAAGGAGAGTATCCCGTTAATGATGAAGAGCGTGAAAAAGGAGCTTACGCAGTAAACCCAACCCATGGCTACATGGAGCCGCTCGGAAATTCTCCCCCAGGAGTAGTAGTAAATGGCGGCGCTGGTGAGCTCAATGAGGAAAAAGATCCATTCAACAGCCCAGAAAAATACGAAAATATGAATGAGCGCGCTGGTCCCGGTCGGCTGTGCCAGCCCGATGGAAAACCAGATACCTACGCCCGAGACGGTTCCCAGGACGCCGGTGACGATCAGGAAAAAGCGCATGTTCCGACGCAGAGCCGCCATCCACTCCGGGCTTTTGAGGTTCAGCGCCCGGCGCTCCAGCATCGGGATGAGCAAGCCGCCTCCCACGGCGAAATGCGAGATCATGACATGGAAGATGGAGATGATTCCGATCACCCAGCCGGCTCCTATGAGCGGTACGTCCCAAAATGGATAATTCATAATCTTTAAATCAGTTTTCTGTTTTTCTAGCTGATGAGGATATCCTCACCCCGAACCTCGACCTGATAGAGCGGCAGCGGGGCCTCGGGCGGACCCGAGAGGACTTTGCCTGTTCTTGAATCGAATACGCCGTCGTGACATGGGCAGAATACCCGGTCTTTATCCGGTTCATAGCGCACCTTGCAGCCCATATGCGTGCAGATGCCGTCCATGGCAACCCAGGATCCATCGGCATGATGGATGAGAACCGAGAAGCGTCTCTTGAAAACGAAAGTCATCATCGATTGTACCGGAATCTTGGCCGCATCTTTCAGGACAAACGCTCCGTCGGCCGTCTGTTCGGTGGGCGCCTCTTCCGTATCCGAGAGGACCGATTCCACCGGCCGGCCCAGATAGCGGTAAAGGGCGTAGCTGACTCCGCCGGCATAGAGCAGTCCGACTCCGGTCAGCGCTGTCCCCAGGAATGCGCTCCGGCTCATGGTGCAGCTGCAGCTCTGAGGCTCTTCTTTCTGTGGCTTGGGTGCCGTTTGGACCAGATATCCCTTGGCCGGGACGGCTTCGGTAATGAAGTCCGAGGTCGGCTTGCTCTTCCAGGAAACCCAGATCATCCAGGCGAGCACACAGAGTCCCGCGATGAAAAGGAGTAAAAAGGCGGCCAGTATCAGGTAATCCGTTTGCGCTTCGGCTGAGCGTTTCCAAACGTCGTAGCCCTTATTCGATAGGGTAATATCACGGATTGCGTCACGGGCCACGGCCATGAAGAAAAAGCCGACCACTCCCAGGATTGCGGTCAGATTGCCCGAGAGCCGGATTGAGCCGTTCCATTTGACCCGATTGAAACCGATTACCCAGAGCGCTACCCAGCAAAGAACGAAAAGCGGCCAGCTTACCCCGAAGAGCCCGCTCTGCAGTGACGCCTCGCGGACATACTCCGGCTGCACCATCCAGACACGGTATCCGGTCAGTAATTGAACGGGAACTCCCACCAGGAGCAGGTATCCGCCCAACCGCGAGAGGTATTCCCTCACCGAAGGAGTTGGGGAAGGTCTGGAGCCCAGCCAGAGCATCCAGGCACCGGCCCCCACCAATCCGCCCAGGACCATGAAAGCCCAGCGCGGCACCATCGTTGGATCGGCCGGCGCGAAAAAGAGACCCAGTGCGTTTAGTGAATACATTTGCTGCCAGACCTCGGGCCGGAGCATCAGCGTCGTATTCATGCTCAGGATTTTGCCCACGGATGCGGCCGCCATCCACGCCAGAAAACCGAACCAGAGGGCAGAGTCGCCCCGTGAACAGCGATCCGCGAATTTATAGAGGAGCCAGTAGCAGAACATCAGGAAGCCCACAATGGAAATCCAGTAGGCGCCCAGGAGAACGCTGCTGGTATAGAGTGCGCTGCCATAAAGCACCTGGTTAAAGAGAAGGGGAGGTACGGCGAAATTGATCACGAAGGTCATCACTACCGGGAGCCGCTTTGCCATTACCCAGGCCGCCGAAAGCCGGTCACGGCCTTCCACCGAGTATCGCGATTGAGAGGGAGCGATCCGGTTCATAAGCACTGCCAGCAATATCCCGCCCAACAATACTTCCACCGCTACAAAGTGAAGAGAAGAGGTAATGAGCAGCAATATCTTGAATATCACCACCGGCGCGGGCAGTGGAACAGCATCTACGAGGGGAAAATTATCCATAACCTAAAATTTTTTTCTGAGCCAATCGGAGCGCTTTCTGCGTCGTTTGGAGAAGTTAGCATGATCCGCCCTGAAATGCAGTGATTTTTTAAATGAAAATATCTCTTGCCTCTTTTTTCAATTTGAAGTATTTTCGAAAACGGAACCGGGCTGGATCAAGCGGTCTGGGGTTTATAAACTTCCAGAGTGCCCGGCGCCAAGGTCAAGGAAAGTGGTACGTTTCTCAATCATTCTCTAGGTTTTCTTTTTCGTTTGCCTGGCCGTTTGCATGAAGCATACCTGTTTATAGTACAAAAAAGCGCGCTTCTTTGCGCTGTTATCTGCGTTTATATGGGTAAGACAGTAGCCGAAATCCCAGAGTTTGGGTCAGGCTTTTTAGAAATATCAGAAAAAGGTTTTGGTTTTTTGCGTTCAGAGGAAAACCGTTTCCAGCCAAAGCCGACGGACATCTTCGTGACTCCTGACACGATCAAAAGACGCTCTCTGCGCGAGGGCTCTTACGTGCACGGAACCTTGCAGCCTCCTCATCGGGGCACAAGCCCACAGCTCAAGGAGGTTCTCACAGTCAACGAAATGCCCTATGATGAATTCATTAAAGCATCTCGCTTTGAGAATCTTGTAACGATCGATCCTGTCGAGAAATTCAGACTGGAGACCACACCGGAACAGTTCGAAACTCGAATCATCGACCTCGTTACCCCCATCGGCAAAGGCACCCGCGGTCTCATTGTTGCACCGCCGCGCACCGGTAAGACGACGATTCTCAAACTGATCGCCAACGCCATTGCACTGAACCATCCCGAAGTCTACGTGATGGTGCTCCTCATTGATGAACGCCCTGAGGAAGTAACCGATTTTGAACGCTCCGTCAAAGCGGAAGTGGTCGCCAGCTCCAATGACCAGGACCTGGAGACGCATGTCCGCCTGAGCCGCTTTACCATCGAGCGTTGCCGCCGCATGGTTGAAGGCGGCAGAGATGTCATCGTCCTCATGGATTCGCTGACCCGTGTCGCCCGCGCCTACAATAGCGCCCATGGCGGCTCTGGCCGTACCATGACCGGTGGTGTCGATGCGCGTGCGCTGGAAATTCCCCGCAAGATGTTTGCTGCGGCTCGTAAAATCGAGTTCGGCGGCTCCCTCACTATCATCGCGACGGCTCTGGTGGAAACCGGCAGCCGAATGGACGAGCTCATCTTCCAGGAATTCAAGGGCACCGGCAACATGGAGCTCATCCTGGACCGCAAGCTGGCCGATCGCCGCCTTTTCCCGGCCATCGATATTCCCCGCAGCGGTACTCGAAAAGAGGAAAAACTTTATCCGGGCGTCCAGATCGAGGCCGTCAGGAAGCTGCGCCGCTCCATGGTCGACCTGAATTCCGTCGAAGCGATGGAAACCTTGATCGGTGCGCTCAAGAAGTACAAGACGAACGAGGAGCTTTTGAGCAAGCTGCTCTAAAGGAAGTGGTTAAAAACTGATTTCAAGCCCGCGGAAAGATAATTTTCCCGCGGGTTTTTTTCTTTTTAGGGGATCAATGCGGGCGTGGTGGCTGGGGCCCTCAGAACGGCCTTGCGCCGGACCCGCTCATAAGATTCAGAGTCGATGAGACCCGCCCGGTAAAAATCCTCCGCATAGGAGAGCTGCCGCTCGCCGACACGGTCGGATTTCATCCGGTTGAGGCTGCTGGGCATCATTTCCAGATTCGCCAGGTCGTTGCCCACTTCCGGAGCCAGACTCACCGGGACGATATGGTCGATCTCCACCTGCTCGCCCAGGTAGGGCCCGAGCGTGATCGTGGCGGCATTGCCCCGACGCAGTTTGGCCTGGTTTTCCTCGGTAAGAAGTCCCAGTTCACGGGCGATTTTGAGATTGCGCAACACGGTACGGGCGACGAGCTTGCCGTGGTCTCCATGGGTGCCGTTGAGAAGAAGCGCCGTGTAGGTGATGAGCTCCGGGGGAACATGCCACTCATCGGAAAGATTGAGCCAGTAGACGATCTTATTGACCCGCGGATTGGCCCCGCGTTTTTCCAGCGTGGCCAGCTTGGCCGGGTCGCTCAGACTGGTCACCGCCGTAAGACTCTGAACCGGAGGCCAGAGCGCCAGTAGCGAACCCAGGAGCAGAATGAGCGAGAGCCATCCTTTGACCCTGAAAAACCTCTTCTTTTTTCTAAAAAATAATCCCATATTCCTCCGGTCTGCCTCCTTCCGAGCCGGCCCGCGATTCTACCACTCTGCTCCCTCACTTGTAAACCTCCACACGCATTGCCTCAAAAATGTGCGCACCGAAAAGTGAAGAACCACGGATGAACACAGATTCGTGAGGTGTTTTCTGTAGTGATACAGGATATCCGCTGAAGTGTTTGCTGCTCTGACCCGAGTTTTGCGGGCCCTGTTTCGCACGGCCTCTTGAACCACCCAATCTAAAGCATCCGTGTTCATTCATTGTTCACGCATTGCCCAAGAAACAAATCTTTTTCGTAAAGGTTAAAAAGAACGTTGACGCCCGGGGGAGAAAAAGCTATCCTCCCGGGCAGATTGTGAATGACTTATGCCTGCTGTACTTTATAAAACGCGTTTACCCTGGATACTGGGGCTAATATTCCTTGGCCTCTACCTTCTGACGTTGAATCACTGGGTCTCAGTGGAAACGCTCGGAGTATTGGCTCAGGTGGTTGGTTGGGATTTCTGGGGATTGAGGATGACCGACCCGATTTTCCGGCTGCTCACGTTCCCTTTCCAGTTCGTGCCGCAATCGGCTGCGATCCTGGGCATCAGCGCGTTAAATGCGGTGCTGGCGAGTTTTACCATCGTCTGGCTGTCGCGTGCGGTGATGCTGCTGCCTCAAGACCGCTCCACCGATCAGCGGGTGAGGAATGCCGACCCGGATGGACTCTACGTAGGCAAGCTCGCCTTTCTGCCTCCCACGATTGCCGCTCTTTCCCTGGGACTTCTCTTCCACTTCTGGCAGGGAGCCACTGCGGCCACGGGCGGTATCCTGAATATCTTCTTCCTCGCCTATATCATCCGCAACACGCTTGAGCATCGTCTGGATGGTGAATACAGCTGGATCTACCGTGCCTCGGCGCTCTACAGCGTCGCGCTCGTGAATAATCCCCTCATGGTCCTGCTGCTTCCTTTCTGGGTGGGGAGTTTGATCTGGATTAACGGCAAGGATTTGTTCAAGTATCGGGATCTCATCGTCCGCTCGTTTTTCTACTTTTTACCCGGGCTGCTTTTCTTCCTCTATATTCCTCTGACGGAGTATATTGCTGGCCGTTCGGACATGAGCTTTTTCCAGCTCTTGAAATATTTTTTAGGGATATACGTGCAAGGTATAAAAGTTCTGCCGCCCTATATTCTCTTTATTTACAGCACCTTCTCGATCCTTCCGCTCGTTCTGCTCAGTATCCGCTGGGATCAGACCCGCAGCGATAACTCCGGGCTCAATACGACGATTACCCGGCTGGGCATCCGGGCGATGAATATTTTCTTTTTCCTCTACACGATGGCGATTGCCTTCGATCTGCCGCTTTGCCCCCGGTATCTTTCTCCGGGCGTGAACGGTCTGGAGTTCCATTTCATTGCGGCTCTGGTGCTGGGGTATACGACTGGTTATCTTCTGGTCGTCTTCCATTCGCCGGTCAATGGAAGCCGGCAGAAGCGCTTCCCGGTTTCCCGCATGATGCTC
>DBPU01000020.1 GCA_002305615.1 Verrucomicrobia bacterium UBA1412
GATACAGAAACCATGTGGTACGAGATTCGCCTCAAGCAGTAAAACCTCCCTAGACCTTAAAGAATGATAAAAAACTTTAATTCTCGTCGGAAAAAGGATAGTCTTTCCCAGCCGTTGGCTCAGAGGAATAAGACCTGGTTGCAAGTCTGTTATTCTCGCTGAAAGGAGCCCGACCGGACCGATACAAAATTGTGGATAGTCTAAATTTTCATCGAACATTAGTGACCTACGGGATCATGATTCCGGCGGTTTTGCTGATGGGATATTTCATAGGCACCCCCTCTGGTACAGGTGGATACATGCTCATTGCACTCCTTTTGGGCATCATGCTCTTCCCCATTATGATGACCCATCACCACCTGGTGCTGGTCGCCTCTTGGAATGCTGCTTTTACGCTCGGCTTCCTTCCCGGTTTGCCCAAGGTATGGTATTTGGTCGCCGCCTTCAGCCTCGGAATGACCATGCTTGCCCGAATTGTTTACCGACAATCCCTCGTGACTTATAGGCCGCTCTCCTTTGCAATGTTGTTTTTGGCGGCAGTGGCAATCATGACCGGCTTTTTGCGGGGCGGCTTGGGCATGAAAGCTCTCGGTAGCAGCATGTACGGTGGCAAAGCGTTTGCCTACATCATCATTGCCGTAATGGGCTACTTTGCCCTGAGCTCGGTCCGAATTCCCAAGCAGCGCGCTTTGCTCTGTGTGGCTCTGTTTTTCTTCATGACTTTGACCCTTACCCTTAGCAATGTGATTTATGAACTGGGCGATAAGTTTTGGTTCCTCTATCTCTTTGTGCCCGTGGATTACGCTATCGGACAGGCCCAGGCAGACTTCCTGAGCACCGAAGTGCGTCGCTATGGCGGTGTCGGTTTTGCTCTGATGGGTGTCTATTTTTACATGATGATCCGCTACGGAATACGAGGTATTTTCGACATCACACGCCCGTTGCGATTGTTAACCTTGATCCTGATTATTGCCGGCAGTATGTACGGAGGTTTTCGCTCCACCGTTATTCTTTATCTCCTCGTCTTTATCTTCCAGTTCTGGTTTGAAGGTCTTTTCCGTACCAAGTACCTCTGGCTGAGCTTGGCCGCTCTTCTCATCAGCGCCTCCCTCCTCTATCCTTTTGCCAGAGAGTTGCCTGTCTCTTTTCAGCGCAGTTTGAGCTTTGTGCCGGGATTGAAAATCGATTTAGCAGCAAAAGCTGATGCAGATGCCTCAATTGAATGGCGGTTGAAAATTTGGTCTGTTCTCTGGCCCCAAGTAGGCGACTATCTCCTTTTGGGAAAGGGCTTTGTCTACGATTCATCGGATGTCTATCTGGCAGAAGAATCCACCCGACGCGGATTCATGCAATCCGAAGACTTTGCCATCATTACCGGTGACTATCACAGCGGCCCCCTCTCCATCGCTATTCCCTTGGGTATCTGGGGAATTATCGCTTTTTCTCTAATCAACATACTTGGCATCAGAATGTTGTATCTTCAGTTTAAAAATGGCGACCCGGACCTCTACCTGTTTAACCAGGGCATGTTGGCTCTCTTCTCTGCCCGTATAATCTATTTCTGGCTTTTCTTCGGGGCGGTGGCTTCGGATTTAGCAACTTTCGCGGGAATCCTGGGGCTGAGCCTGGCTATTAACGGAGCCCCGCGAACAAAGCCTTGGGTTGCTGAAGAAGAAGAACTTGAAGTGGAAAGCTCTGTGGAAACGGAGTCCGAACTGCCGCTTCTCCCCAAACCCAGCAGCATCCCTGCCTCCAGATGGGTACTGGATAAGAGGACTTTGAAAGAGCCCGTAGAAGATATTTAAATAAGGCATCAACCAGTCCCCTCTGGATGCGGCCGTGTTTATTGAAAAATGAAGTTTTCCATCATCACTCCCGTATTTAATGGGATGCCTTGGATAGACTCCTGCATTCGATCCGTACGCGATCAGCAGCAGGTTGATTTAGAACATATTATCCAGGATGGAGGCTCTTCCGACGGCACGGCACAGCTCTGTCAGCAATTCCCCCAGGTACAATATATTCAGGAGAAAGACCGGGGTATGTATGATGCCATTAATCGAGGCTTTAAACGAGCCCGAGGCGATATCTTCCTCCAACTCAACTGCGATGAACAACTTCTCCCGGGAGCCCTCTCTGCCGCATCCCGATTTTTTGAAACTCATCCCGAAGTGGAAATCGCTTTCGCCTACGTACTGGTCTTGAATCCGGAGGGAAACCTACTCTGCTACAGGAAAACACTTCTGCCTACCCTACTTCATACACAAATCTCTCACCTGGCCACCCTGACCTGTGCGACGTTCTATCGCAGACAAGCAATTGAAAAACACGGCCTCTACTTCGATACTGACTATCGTGTCTTGGGCGATGCAGAGCTGATCTGCCGAGCGCTGAACCGGAAAGTTCGTATGGCTATTTTCCCGGAATATACTTCGGCTTTCACGATTACGGGCAAAAACCTCAGCAACGATACTCGCGCCATTCCGGAGCGTCAAAAAATGGCAGAGAAGGCGCCATGGTTATTTCGAAAAGCAAAACCGCTGGTCAAAATGTATCACCGTATCGCCCGCAAATTAGGGGGCGTCTACAGCCAGGGACCTCTCGATTACTCTGTTTACACCCCCGAAGACCACCAAAACAGGATTTCCTTCCACGTTGAAAAACCCGATTTTCGTTGGAAAGAACTCTAAAAAAGAGTCACCTTCTCCTTAAAGCCATTTCCATTCCCAAAAATGGGAATTCCAAATCAGGTCTGCGCCCGCTACGGCGATGAGAACGTAGATTATTTTAAAGAAATGGGCGTCGCTGAACTTCCGGTTCAGCCAAACACCAATCCAGACTCCCAAGGGTACCAGAGGCAGACAGTATAAACCTATCTTCAATGTTTCAGCCGTAATAATGGCCTTGGGCGCAAAAAAGGGAAGATTGATAATGCTTTGGTCAATACAGAAAAAGGGAAGCTTAAAAGCATTGATAAAAGAAAAAATAAAGATGGTCGTCCCCATGTAAATCTCTTTGCTCATTTTCTGTGGCAAGAGGAACATCGTCACGACCGGACCCGCTCCGTGCGCGAAAGTGGAGGTCAAGCCAGCAAAAAAACCATAGGGCACACCGCTCTTATACGAAGGCGTAAAAGCCTTCGCATGTTCAGCAATATACTTGCGCGCAATCTGAAAAACGACAAAAGTCAAAGCAAGAAAACCGATCAGAAAATTCAAGTGGGACGCCGTAAAACGGCCAAATAGCTGCACCCCTATTACGACGCCAACCAGAATACCCGGAAATAGAAGCCAGAAGTTCTTCACTTCCCATTTTTTCCAGTAAAAATACAGACTGAACACATCCCCAACGCAGAGAAGCGGAAGCAATATTCCCACAGCCTTAGGACCGAACGCCACCACGCAAAGCGGCGTCGACAGCATCCCGAGCCCGCCTCCGAAACCGGCTTTGGATAACCCAATAAAAAAACTCCCCATCGCTGCCATGAGATAGGGAAGGTAAGAATATGCAATATCCATACGCCGAAAGAAGGTACTACAAATACGGACCAAACAAAGAGAATTTTTCGAGGTGAGACAAAATAGCACTATCCTGACACTGAAAATATTTGTCTCTAAAAATGAGTCATCTCGTCTCTTTTTGAACCCTTTTTCCACCTTCCCAACTCCTGATATTTCTAGTATATTTCATTTTATCACGTTTGTTATCAGTATGTTACAATATATTAAAACACCCTCTGGCACACTTTGAGCTCATTACTTGTTGAGTGCCGGCCGAGAGGCTGGCGGGGACGTGAGTGAGAAGCACTCAGTCTTGGATAAATGGAAAAAGTTTAGATTAGAGAAAGGAAAGACTATGTATATAACGAGACAAAACATGAATGACTGGAACGAGTTCGACCTCTTCAATTCGTTTGAGAAGCTCGGACTAGAAATCAACAAGCTCTTCGGTTTGCCATTCAGTGGGTTCAGAGCTAACCCAGCACTGGAAGATGAAGGTCTTTCCACCAACCTCTACACAGAGGGGAATGACCTGATCTTCAGAAGCAATATCCCGGGGGTAGCTCCCGAGCAAATCTCTGTCAATGTGAAGGATAACATCCTTACCATTGAGGCGGAGCGTAAAAGCGAAAAAAGCGATGAGGCTCAGCCCAAATACTTCCGCAGAGAGCGCTCTCAAAGCCGCTTCTATGGAACAATCACCTTACCCGAAGGGGCTCAAGTGGATAAAGTCACGGCAGAATACAAAGATGGCGTACTGACGGTTCGGGTGCCGCGTGCTGAAAAGCCGCAGCCAAAACAAATTTGTATCTCTTGCGAATAAACAATTTAAAGAAGAAAGGATTAATACTATGTCAGACAAGAACTTGGAAAAGAATGTGAATGTGACCTCCAGCGTCGCTCAAAACTGCGACTGTTCACCCGCACCGAAAACGGACAGGGTGTTCCGAATCCCCAGAGCAGACATCTACCAAAATGGAGACAATGTGGAGTTGGAACTGGATATGCCCGGAGTCAGCAAGGAAAACGTGCAGATTAGCTTGGAAGGCAACGTGCTGACCTTGACCGGAAGAGTGAATGAAACTCCTTCTGAGTGGGCACTCATCCACTGCGAAAGCTTGCAGCGCGACTATCAGCGCGCCTTCGAACTGGGGGCTGATGTCGATTTGGAGAATATTAAAGCGACGATGAATGCGGGCGTCCTGAGGGTAACTCTTCCCAAGATGGCGACAGCCAAGCCCCGTAAAATCGAAGTGACGGCGTAAAGCTTAAACCTTACGGCATCCTGAAAAAAGGAGGTGGATGCCTCACTTGAAAAGGTCCGGCTGAGAAGCCGCCAGCGAGGGCCAAAGAAGAGCAGCCCTGTCACAGCAATCAAAGAAGCCTTCGAATTCGCCATATGAATTCGGAGGCTTCTTTTTTATTAATCCGTTCCTTGATTTCGAAAATCGGAAGGCTCTTTAGAAAACTCTTCCTTCCAGCTTCTGCTTAGCCAGTACGGCCGCACCCGTAATTCCCGCATCATCGCCCAATTTGGAGGACTGCACTTTAAACGAATTTTCCGTTCCTGGGAATGCGTGCTCGCGAGCCACACGCTCTATAATCGGCATCATTCGTTCTTCCAAGGCGTCTATGATTCCACCGCCCAGGACGATGACATCCGGATTCAGGAGGTTCACCACGTTAGCCACGGCAATACCGGTATATTCAGCGGCTTCATCCACTACTTTGGCCACGCATTGATCGCCCCGGTTCATTGCTTTCAAAAGGTCTCCGCTGCGCAAATCTTCCAGTTTTCCATCGCTCATCGTCGCTAGAAGCGATTTCTCACCCTCTTGAATAGCTTTACCAATTCTCCGGAAGATAGCGCTTCGGCTCGCAAAGAGCTCAAAACATCCCCGGTTCCCGCAGTTGCACTTTTCTCCGTTGACATCCAGGACCGTGTGTCCAATCTCTCCAGCCGTCAGATGTGACCCCCTATAGAGCTGCCGATTCAGAATCAAACCGGCACCCACGCCTGTCCCCAGGAATATCCCCACCATGTTTTCCGGAACTCCTTTGAGCTCTTTATGGTAGATTCCCAACGCGGCGATATTGCAATCGTTTTCAATAAAAACGGGAATTTTCAGCCTCTCTTCGAGCTTTTTTTTAAGCGGAACATTCTCCCACTTGAGATTCCCGGCAAAAATAACATCCCCGTCTGGCGCAATAGATCCGGGTGCCCCGATCCCCAGTCCACGCATCTGCTCAGTTTTAATATCAAAATCATCGACCAACTCCAAAACACAACGCGCAATCCTTTGAACAACCTCTTCGAAACCGCGTTCCGGTTTGGTCCGTATTTTATTTTTTCCCAGAAGCTTTAAATCTTCTCCAAATACCCCTGCCAGTATTTTGGCTCCACCCAAATCCACTCCAAGATAGTAGTGTTCTATAGATTGTTCTTCTGACATTATTGAAAATATGTACTAGATTTTAGTTTTCTTTACAGAGATCAAGTTTTCTATTTCTTTTCGAAGGATATTGTAAACAACCTCAACGCTGTGATTCGCATCCACAATCGTAAAAGAAAATATCTTTTGCAACTTATGGTATTGCTCCATCATTAATTTCTGGAACCGTAAAAAGCTCTCAAACCAATCCTGACTCAAACCCAAGTCTATCCCGCTTTCCCAATAATCCAAAGTCCGGTTTTTGAGAAAATTCCGTTCGATCAGTTTTTCTGAAGAAACATTGAGATAGAACACCGCATCCGGCTCCAGCGCGATCCCATAGAGGGTCCTCACCCACTTTTCGTCCATGCCGCGAACCAGGTCACGAGCCATCAAAGTGTAAATATAGCGATCGGCCAGAACCATCCGCCCTGAACGTAAGGCCGGGAGAATGACGTTCTCAAGCTGGTCTGCGAAATCGGTCGCGTAGAAAAGACTCATCGTTCTGTGGCTCAGAACATTGCCCGTTTTCGCCTGTTCCAGCTCTTCGCTTACCAGGGTCGAGCCATGCAAGCCGACTTGCACCGTAGCATGACCGCTGTCTTCAAGCCAGTTTACCAACTTGGCTATCTGGGTAGAACGGCCCGAACCATCGGCCCCTTCCACCACGATCAACTTGCCTTTCAATCCCTGCAAATCCACTCCGGGAATGCCGGCCCCGTAAAACTTTCTTTCGGAAGGAGCCAGGGACAAGATATTCGTATAGTTTCTGTACTTGGATCTGGCTCTTCTCGGAGGATTGGGCGAGCCCTGAGGAGGAATGCCTCCTCCCGGTCCCTGTTTTATCTCCTGTGGTTTCCTTTTCAGATTTCTTTTACCTGTTTTCATCCCTCTTCCCTCTTGTCGCTTTATTTAGGCAAAGCAAATTTCTCCAAGTCCAACTGGCTGATCAATAGCTTTCTAACTTGCGATTGCTGCTCTTCAATGGATTGATTGGCATCAATCACAGTGAAGCCGAACTCCTCATTAAGCTCCATATATTTGTCCAACATCCTGCCTTGGAATATTCTGAAGCTCTCTTCGCGTGTGGGCGCCAGCTTCAAATCCATGCCAGCCTCAAAAAACTTCAGCTCCGGCCTCCCGGAGAGAATTCTACCCAACGAAACTTCCAAATCGGCCTTGAACAAAAAAGTAAGATCCGGCATCACCGCAAAACTATAGAGCTCACGTACCCAGGCGGGGTCACACCCTCGCACCGTATCCCTCACGAAAGCCGTATAAACATAGCGGTCACACAAAACAATGTAGCCGGCCTTCAACATCGGGGCCAGCTGCCGATCATAGCGGTCCGCAAAATCGGTGGCGTGAATTAAACTGAATGTCGTCGGTGTCAGGAGCTCCTTTTTCTTGCCCTTGCTCGTGGCGCTCTTAACCAACTCAGAAGAGTTCCATTGACTGAAAAAAACTTTCAATCGCTGCGATTCAAGCCATCGGCGCAACAGCTGAATTTGCGTGCTCTTGCCCGATCCATCCACACCTTCCACAGCGATCAATCGTCCTCTGTATCCCGATTTGCCCGGTAGCTTATTCATGCCTTTATTTCTCTCACTGCCCTCAAATTAAGTGGTCCTTTCTATTGCGCACCACCACAAAGAGCTTATTCATTTATTCTCTTTTTCCCAGTCTTCTTGTATAAAATCTACTTCTTACTTTCGGAATGACCGCCAAACCTGCATCATGCTTTCCAGTTTTTTGTTATTTGCGCGAATCCTCACAACCATTGTTTTACCGATGGCCAGAAGCAAACTGGTCGCCAATGTGGGTCTTTCTGTGGCCATTCTCTGGAAATTGGCCACACTTAGACCATAAAGCTCAGACTCCACATTTGTCATCACATCGGCGGAACGCGGGGCTTGGTCAAAAAGACAATGCTCACCAAAAAAATCTCCTGTGGTGAGAGTCGACAAGATGCACTCACGGCCCTCCACATTAATTCTGACTCGCACCTCCCCTTCGATCAGAAAGTACATTCGGTCCGAAGGCGTCGCATTCTTCACCACCAGCGAATAAGGAGGATACTTTCTGTATTCAAGGAAATCCCCCAACTGCTTCAACTGACTGTCATCCAGAAGGCCGAAGAGTTTTATACGCCTCAGGGTCCCCATACTCACCGTGTGAGTCTTGCTCTCCAATCTTGTTTCCTCATCTTCCTCATCTTCTTCATTGAAGTAAACCCGGAATTGAGGAAAATCACTCGCTTTAAACCAGATATCTTTACTGATCTGGTATATCCACGTGTCTTCGGCTACTCGTTCATCCTGCACCCAAGCTTCCAGAGTACCAAAGTCCACTGGACCATATACAACGTTATCCACGGCCCAGACTTTATAATCAATAGAATCGCTTCGCTCAGGCATACCGCTGCAATATAGCCGTTTTTTGTTAAAAAGTAAAATGGGAAATCGCCTTCTGCTACTTTTCATCAACTCTTTGCTCTTGTCCCTTCAAAAGGGCTCGAGTAGCATGGCTCATAGCTGGACGCTGATAAAACCGTCTGAAGGTCAAACTGTGACAACGAATCACGAGATATTGGATAATGACTCCTCCCGAACCGTTCTCGGAATTGAAGGAGGCGGCACTCATACCGTAGCCCTTTGGGCCGATGAAACGGGCAAGCTCCTTCGAAGAATGGAGGTTGGCTGCGGGAATGTCCGGCTCCTGGATGATCAGGCCCTTCTCCAGCTTTTCCGGGAGATACAGAAAGCCGGCAGCGACCTGCCCCCGTCTCAAAGCATCTGCGCCGCAATGGCCGGGGCCGTCAATGATGCCGATAAAAAGCGGGTTCTCACCCTTGCTCAATCCATCTTTGGATCAGCTTTTTCCGGAGTTTACAGTGACCTCCAATCTCCCCTTTTTGCGGCTGAGCTTCCTGCCGACCATTTCCCGGTCCTCGTCCTTTGCGGAACAGGCTCCTGCTGCTATGCAGAAAACCCGTTCTGTAACCTTTCCTATAAGTCCGGCGGTTGGGGCCACGTTTTGGGAGATCGCGGCAGCGCTTATCAGATAGGGCTTCAAGCGCTCAGATCATGCCTGACACTCTGGGATCAAACACAAATATTCCCCAAGCTGGGAGAGAAAATTCTTTCCTTCCAACTCCTGAACTCTCCTGCCGATTGGATTCAATGGTCCCTCCAGGCTCCCAAGCGGGAAATCGCCCAGCTTGCCCAGGTCGTTTGCCAGAGCGCTGAAAGCGGTTGCACTATCTCTGAAGGAATATTAAGAGAGGCTGCTAACAATCTGGCTTCCGATGCCCTTGTTTGCGCTTCTCAGGTCTCAGCTTCCGGGGAAACTCCTTTCTTCATTCTTTCAGGAGGATTACTGAAAAAAAGCGCTCTTTACCGTGAATGGGTTTCGGAGAACATACGTAAAAAACACCCTCTTTCTCCGGTTGAGCTTCTGCAGGTTGAAAGTGCCTGGGGTGTCGTGAAGAAAGCCCTTCAATCCTTGCCTCAAGGATCACTTGCCTCACTCTCCAAGGCCACAAAAAAGTCAGAAGCCATACCCGCTTCCCCGGCAGCAAACTCTCTTACCGAGCAGCGCAACCCTCGCTCCATGCACCTGGATGAGCTCGAAATCGAAGACGCTATTCAGCTCATGATTGATGAGGAGCAATACACTCAGCAAGCCATTCAATCTCAGAAACCCCTCATAGCAAAGCTCATCCGGAAGGTTTCAGATGCTTTTCAAAAAGAGGGACGCCTTTTCTACGCGGGGGCTGGAACCAGTGGGCGTCTGGGCGTGCTCGACGCCAGCGAGTGTCCTCCCACTTTTGGTGTAAGCTACGACTTAGTCCAGGGAATTATAGCCGGCGGCCGGGAAGCTCTCTGGCGGGCGGCAGAAGGAGCCGAAGATTCCTTCCTTGAAGGCACACGGACCGCCCTTTTCAGGGGAATTCGCCCCGGAGATGTCGTCATCGGTATAGCCGCCAGCGGCACGACGCCCTTTGTCCTGGGAGTTCTCTCGGAATCCAAAAAAATAGGGGCCTTCACAACTCTGCTCTGCTTCAATCCCAACCGCAAACCTGATCCGAACCCCCAAAACGAACCCGATATCGTCCTGGCTGTTCCTACCGGCCCGGAGATATTGACTGGCTCAACCCGCATGAAATCCGGAACCGCCACCAAGCTGATCTTGAATATGATCACCACAATCAGCATGGTCCAAACCGGCAAAGTCATCAGCAACCTCATGGTGGATGTCCGGGCCAGTAACGATAAACTGAGAGATCGCGCAATTCGTATTCTATGCCAGTTGACAGGATGGTCCCGCCAGCGCTCACAGGATGCGCTGGAACAAAACCATTGGAATATACGCAAGGCGATGGGCCAATAACCACCCCATCGCATTCGCCCTCGTAGGCTCGTCCGTGTTGCCTGATAAAAATTTTGCAAACTCCGTTTTGCATTTGACACACCGCCTTTTTGGGTCTACAGTACCTGCGATGTTAGGCTTTGGGTGGGGATACTCTTTTACGAATTATCCCCGCCCCATTTCTCCTAATCATGGAGAATGGGGGGCAGTCTGTGTGACCTCTATTTTCCGCCTATCCAGGAGGGGGTGGTTGTTGTCAAAAAAGGTTGATTTTGCGCAAGTTTTAGAATACCTTTCTGGCCGTTGATGAATTTCGGCCCTTCATTGGCTTTCATAGACGATAGATGAGAGAGACGTTAAGTATTGCAAAAAATAGCTTCATGGAGCTTCTCAGGCAGCCTATTTTTCTGATCCTGATGAGCACCTCCAGTATCTTTATTGTCTTCCTTTCCATTACCCCGTACTTTGGTCTAGGTGAGGATGTAAAACTGGTAAAGACCAGCACGATGGCCGTTCTCTTGCTCTCCGGACTTTTTGCGGCAGTACTGGCTGCAACCTCCTCCCTCACGGATGAATTGAAAGGTGGAACCGCTCTGGCTGTTCTTTCAAAACCGGTCGGCCGTTTCTCCTTCCTGCTAGGTAAGCTTATTGGTGTCTGTTCAGGTCTCACCGTGATGGTCTACATCAATCTTCTTTCCATTCTCCTGGCCAGCCGCATGGGTTATGATGCTTATGGTGACGCGGACCGTGTGGCTTCAAATATCTTTTATGGCAGCATGGCGCTCGCTTTTGGTGTCGCTGCTTTCATGAACTATTTTCTGGAAAAAAACTTTGTGTCAAACGCGGTCGGCTCTCTGACAGTTATCCTTACGCTGGCGTTCGTCGTAATCAACTTTTTCGATCAGGAGTTTCAGCTCCAGCAATTCGCCGCCGGAGTAGATTGGAGCCTTTTTCCTGCGGTTGTGTGCATTCTTTTCATGCTCTGGCTGATCGCCTCTTTGGCCGTCACCTGCTCGACCCGCATGGATATGCTGGCGACTCTGACCATCTGCATCCTTGTCCTGATGCTCGGGCTCATGTCCGATTATCTTTTTGGCAGAATGGCTGAAGCCGGCTCCTGGATGGGCTCTTTGCTTTATACTGTCATCCCTAATTGGCAAAATTTCTGGCTGGCAGATGCCATTGAAAATGAAAACGGAATCCCATGGGCTTACGTGGCTCACGCTTTCAGCTACATGCTCTGCTTCATGGCCGCTGTGGTTTCTTTGGGATTCTGCATGTTCGATAATCGTGAGCTCAATTAAAAGCTCCTTCGAAATCAGGATGAATAGTTTACTTTAAGATTTATGGAGAAAAGTGTTGAAAGAATCGGCCTGATCAACCTGGCAACCCTCCTTCTGGTAGGAGGTTGCTTTAGTTGGATGGCGGTTTATAGTGGCTCACTCACCGTTCTTGTCGGTGGAGTGTTCGTAGCCATGGGTTTTGTGGTCGGGTGCGTGAATTATTTCCAGATGCGCCTGAGTGTTCGCGAATGGAATGAACGTCTGGAAGTGGGCGAGCTCAAAAGGAACGCCGGCGATTCTGCACTCTTCAGCACCGATACCGAACTCTACCCAGCCCGGCGCGCGCGTGAGCAATTTGAAAAATATTTCGTCCCGGCCTTTGCAACGATTCTGGCCGTCACTCAGGGCATTGTGGCCTGGTATCTCTGGAGAAAATTACCCGAACTGGGCCCCATCATCCCCGGGAATTCTCTTCTCGTCATGGCCCTCCTGGGTGTAACCGGCTTGCTCCTCTTTATCGTGGGCCGCTACGCTGCCGGGCTCTCCCGCATCTCTCACCAGCGCATTCTGCAGGCAGGCGCCAGTTATCTGATGCTGGGCTCGGTTCTGGCCCTCTTCAGTACCCTGGTGGAAGCCTTCACCTGGTTTGGTTATCCGGGAACTGATAAAATCGTAGCTCAGATACTGATCATTTTTCTTGCGGTAGTCTCCATCGAAACCATTTTAGGACTGGTCATGGAAATCTACCGTCCGCGCCAGCGTGGTCAGATGGGCCGTGTCCTCTACGAAAGCCGCCTGATCGGCCTCCTGGGGCAGCCCGATGGCCTGATTCGCACCGCAGCAGAAGCTCTCGATTACCAATTTGGCTTCAAAGTTTCCGAAACCTGGTTCTACCGCCTGCTCGAAAGAACTTTGGCCTGGATTGTTTTGGCTCAGTTGACACTCCTCTTCCTCAGCTCTTCAGTCGTCGTCATTTCTCCTCAGGAGGAAGCACTCCTTGAGCGTTTTGGGAAACCGGTTCCCGGCAAAGAAATCCTGCAGAGCGGTTTTCATCTAAAATTTCCCTGGCCCATTGACAAAGTGTATCGATACCCCAGCCGCGAAATTCATACGCTTTACGTGGGTTTTAATGATGATGTGAAACGAAAGTTAGAGCGTGAAATTATTCTCTGGACTCGCCAGCACTACAAGGAAGAATTCAACATGCTTGTCGCCAGTAAGGACGTTACGACGCTCCTGGATTCGAGCTCAGATCAGGCGGTCCCCGTCAACCTGCTCTCGGTCAATATACCCGTCCAGTACCGGATTAAGGACGTAAAATCCTGGCTCTTGAAGAATGAAAATTCCGAAGTCCTGCTTAAAAACGCCGCCAATCGGGAAGTAATCCGCTATCTTATTAACGTTGACCTGGAAGAGATTATGGCCGAGGGACGCCTGAAAGCGGCTGAAGAAATCAAGATGAGTATCCAAAAAAACGTCGAAGACCTCGGTGTCGAGATCACCTTTGTCGGTTTGGAAGGCATCCACCCGCCCATCAAGGTCGCAGATGCCTGGGAAGCGGTCGTTGGCTCTCTGCAGGAAAAAGAAGTGAGCATCCTCAATGCCGAGTCGTATGCACTGGCGAAGGTTCCCAGCTCACATGCTGAAGCCACCAATATTGTCCTCTCTGCCGATAGCCAGGGACAGAGCAAAACCAATATCGCTTATGCTCAAGCCAAGAGCTTTGAGAACCAGGAAACTGCCTGGAAAGCCTCACCTTCTGTCTACACACAGCGCTCTTACCTGGAAACAGTCGCAAAAGCCACCCAGAACACACGTAAGTTCGTACTGGGAACCACCAACACACAGGAAACTATCTGGTTGAACCTTGAGGACCGTTTGAACAAGGATCTCTTCCGCGATCTGAATGTGGATGAAACAAAATAAATATTGAGCATCAATTGAATCAGTAAACAGACCTTTAACTTTTACCTGTAATCACTTTAAATAATATGAAAAATCGTAATGCTATCAGCCTGGTGACCGGATTTGTGCTGGCACTTATTTTCGCTCTGATGATGTTTGCTTTTCAAGTACGTCAGACCGATATCGTTGTCGTCACCACTTTCGGTAAATACTCCCGCAGCATCACCGACCCGGGTCTCTACTGGCGTATGCCTTGGCCCATCCAAAAAATCCACCGCTTCGACAATCGCATTCAGAACTTTGAACGCGTTTTCGAGCAGACCTCGACCAAGGACGCCATCAACATTCTGATCACGGTTTTCAGCGGATGGAAAGTGGTCAATCCCCAGCTTTACCTGGAAAGCCTCAACGGAGATAAACTCAAGGCCGAAGCTGCCTTGGAGCCGATGATCCGCAACTCCAAAAACGCCATTATCGGTCAGAGACTCTTCTCTGAGATTATTTCCACCAATGAATCGGGAACGAAGTTTGATTTCATTGAAGAAGCCATTCTCTCCCAGGTTAAGGAAAAAACCTTAGCCAGCTACGGCATCGAAGTCGATTTTGTAAGAATCAAGCAACTGGGCTTGCCCGAAAGTATCACCACCAAGGTTATGGACCGTATGCGTGCAGAGCGTGAAACCCGTGTGAAACAATTCCAGGCAGAGGGTGAAAAAGAGGCCCGTATCATCCGCTCCCGCGCTGATAACGAAGCCAGCAAAATCCTGGCAGAAGCCAATGCCCGCGCCATTGAGATTACCGGCCAGGCTGAAGCCGAAGCCTCCAAATACTACAAAGTTTTGGAAAGGAACCCGGACCTGGCGATCTTTAACTTCCGCAGAAATGCGTTGGAGACCTCTCTCAAGAACCGCACAACGTTGGTCCTGGACTCGCAGACAACTCCTTTCAACCTGCTCAAATCTGTAGGAACCAACGACACTCTCTCCGTCACAACCGAACCTAAAAAATAGAGAACCGTTCAATTACGATGAGCGATAAACTGGAAAAAAGCATCCAAGAGTTAAAGAAAGGCCGCTCGGGCCGATATAAGAGTGTCCCTGCAATTCCGCAGGCACCCGATGACGCCGGCGCCCGTGCCTTGAACGAGGCCTTGGATAGCGGCTTTAAAATTGTAAAATTCCTGATTGTGGGCTTGGCTGTCGCATTTCTCTATAGCCTTACCTTCTCGGTTCAGCCCGATGAAATTGCGGTTAAGCTCCGGTTTGGGAAACCAGTGGGTGTTGGCGAAGCGCAAATATTGAAACCGGGTCTCCATTGGGCCTTCCCCTACCCTATTGATGAAATCGTCCGTATCTCTGTCGGCCAAAGCCGCACGGTTGTCTCTTCAACTGGCTGGTTCCCGACAACCCCGGAAATGGAAGTTGCAAGGCAGTTGCCTGACCCTACACCTTTTCTGCGCCCCGGCATCGAAGGGTACGTCATCTCTTCTGATGGCAATGTCATCCACGCCAAAGCGACCATGAAATATCGGCTCAATCCCAACACCGCGCTGGATTACGAGTTCGGTTTTTCAAACCCCACCAACCTGCTCCAAGGCATCCTGGACAACGCGATTTTCTTTGCCGCCACCCATCACACTGCCGAAGAGGCCATCTACAAAGATCAGATTGCCTTCAATGAAGCCGTGCGTCAGAGGGTTTATCAATTAGTCACCGATCATCGCCTGGGAATCAACATTGAAACAATTGACGTTCAAACGATGCCTCCCCTCTCCGTGCGTGATTCCTATGATCTGGTGCTCAGCGCCCAGCAGGAAGCCCGCACTGCGGTCAATCAGGCCGAAGCCTATGCCCGTACCACCGTCAATGCGGCCCAGGGGCAAGCCTCTACCATTCTGGCCGACGGGGTAACCCGCAGTAACCAGATTGTTCGGATCATGGCTTCCGAAGCGAATTCCTTCTCTGAGCAGCTACCTCACTTTGAAAGAGATCCGGTGCTCTTCAAGGAACGCCTGATGGCAGAAACCATGCAGACCATTCTGACGAATGCGGATGATACTTTCTACTTCTCTCAGCGTGAGGGAATCCAAAGAGAACTGCGTCTCCAACTCAATCGGGAGCAGATCAAATCTCAACGCGAAAAAGAAAAAGAAGAGGCCGCAGCAGCAGCTACCGCCACTCCTCCTCCCGTTCGTAGAAGATAACTTTTTTGACTTTTAAGACACATGCAATTTAAACATCAATCCCACGACCAGGATCATCCCGCTCATAAGCACGAGCATCACTCTCATGAGAAATGCTGTACGCTCGATCATGAACACAGCTCCTCTTGCAGCTGCGGTCATGACCACGAGCACACGATGCTCCCCCTCCAGGTGACACTGGCAGGTGTTCTATTTATCATCAATTCCTTTGTCCTTAACCGCATTTATGGCTCAGAAAGTGCCCTGGCCGCCTCCAGCGCAATGCTGGGAGCCCTGATCATGGGTGTTCCCATTATCTGGACCTCGATTAAGAACCTGTGGTGCGGAAGGATTCTGAGCATGAACGAGCTGGTGTCCCTGGCGGTCCTGGCCGCTTTTGCCTCGGGCAATTATCAGACGGCAGGTATCGTCGCTTTCTTCATGCTCCTGGGTGAAATCATCGAAATGCGCACAGCCGATGGAGCCCGCAAATCCATTGAATCTCTGATTAAGCTGGCACCGACCAAGGCCCGGCGTATCTCAAATGGCGGAGCTGAAGAAGAAGTCCCCGTCAAGGAGCTGAAAATCGGTGACATTATCCGGGTCAGGCCCGGTGACAATGTCGCCGCTGACGGTGTCATCCTGACCGGTCAGGGTTCTTTTAACCAGGCAAACGTTACCGGCGAATCTCTACCGGTCGATAAAAAGCCCGGTGATGATGTTTTTGCCGGCACGCAAAACCTCACTGGCGTTCTGGAAATTCGTGTTTCCCGTGCAGGTGAAGATACCACCCTGGGCCAGGTCCATAATTTGATTTTAGCTGCAGAAAAGACGCGCCTTCCGATCATGCGCATCATCGATCAATACATGCAGTACTACACCCCCCTGGTTCTGGTAATTGCCACCCTGGTCTGGGCCTTTACCTTTGACTTGGAGCGGGTCATCGCTGTCCTGATCGTTGCTTGCCCCTGCGCTTTTATTCTGGCCACTCCCAGCGCTATGGTCGCAGCTCTTTCCGCGGCCGCCCGCTTGGGAATTCTGATCAAAAACGTGGGCGATATCGAGCTGGCCGCACGAATCAACGCCTTCATCTTTGATAAAACCGGCACTTTGACTCAAGGAACCCTGATCGTCAACCGTCTGAATCCTGTAGAAGGTGTTACCCCGGCTGAATTGCTCCTGGTCGCTGCTTCTGCGGAAAAATACAGCAACCACCCGACCGCCAAGGCGATCAACCAGCTGGCCAATGAGGCAGAGATATCTCTCATTGAGCCGGCGGATTTTGCGGAAACTGCCGGCCGCGGCGTGAGCGCCAAAGTGGAAAACGACACCGTGATTATTGGCCGTGCTCAATGGCTCAAAGATAACGGCGTGAGCGGCGACTTCCTCAAATCCGTAGATTTGAACGAGTCTGAAGGTTTCAGCATTCTCTTCGTGGCACGCAACAACCAGTTTATCGGCTGGATTGGACTTCAAGATGAGACCAGAGCCGAAGCCAAGGAATCTCTTGCCGAGCTGAGCCATAGCGGAGTCCGCCGCATCGCCATGGTCACCGGAGACCGCAGGCCTGTAGCCGAGCGCGTTGCCAAGGGGATCGGCTGCGAAGAGGTGATCGCAGAGTGTCTGCCCCAGGATAAGGTAGATTTCGTAGCTCTCATGCGCGAACGCGGCTACAAAGTGGCTGTCGTGGGTGATGGCGTCAATGACGCTCCTGCCTTGGCTGCCGGTGATGTCGGAATCGCGATGGGTGCCGCTGGCAGTGAAGTCGCAATCCACTCTGCCACAATCGCCTTGATGAATAACGATCTGCGCCGTCTGCCCTTCCTGGTGAAGCTCTCCCGCTCGACTCGCTCCATTATCAATCAGAATTTCCTTTTCGGAACTCTCTTTATTATCTTTGGACTCACCTTCGCTTCATGGGGTTATATCAACCCTATTTTGGCCGCGTTGCTCCATAACGCTGGATCCCTCATCGTCGTGTTCAATAGCGCCCGCCTGGTCCGTCATGGTGAAGAACTCGATGGCATCCAGCTGGACCAGAACGCAGAAGAACCTCCTGCTCCTCAGGCCCCGGTTCCTGCCAAAGCATAAAAAAGCCGCAGTTTTCACTGCAGCTTAATAATAAAACGTTGTCAATAGACGCACCCTGAAAAGTGCGTCTGTTGCTTTTAAAAGGCTTTGTGCTCGGTGCGGCTGATGATTTCCTGCTGCAAATCCCGGCCCAAATCACAGAAGTAATCGCTGTAGCCAGCCACGCGTACGATGAGGCCGCGATACTTTTCAGGATCCTCAAGCGCTTCCCTCAGACTTTGGGCGCTCACCACATTGAACTGGATATGATGTCCATCCAATCTGAAGTAGGAGCGCACCAGACTCGCCCACTGATCAATCCCATTCTCATCTCCCACCAGCGAGGGGGTCAGCTTCATGTTGAGCAAGGTGCCGCCCGTCTTTAAATGATCCATCTTCGCCGCGCTTTGAATGACTGAAGTCGGCCCATTGCAGTCAGATCCCTGCACCGGGGAAATGCCTTCTGAAAGCGGCAGTCCCGCCCTGCGGCCATCAGGAGTGGCACCGGTCACGCTCCCGAAATAAACGTGACAAGTCGTCGGCAACATCTCGGCTCGATAAGAGCCTCCTTTCGCATTGGGAACCCCATCCACCGATTTCACACAATGGTTGAAGACCCGCTTCATCATTTCATCGGCATACTCATTATTGTTGCCATACTTTGCGGCATGGTTCAGCAGTCTTTGCCGTAAGACCTCCTGCGGTTGTTCATCAAGTTCACCCTCAAAATTTTCATCCAGCGCATGGAGAAGTGAAGGCAGGGAAAGCGATTGCTCCTCATAAACCATCTGTTTGATGGCGCTCAGGGAATCCGTAATGGTCCCCAAACCCACAAACTGGACATAGCTGTTATTGTAGCGCGCTCCTCCTGAATTATAGTCTTTTCCTTTAAAAATACAGTCATCTGTCAGGACACTCAAAAACGGCGCCGGCATCTGGTTGGCATAAAGCTGCTCAATAATCATGTTGCCGCGAAGCTTGATCTTCAGGAAGTGATCAAACTGATTCTTCCAGGCCTCATAAATGTCCTCAAAATCATTAAAGTCGGTGACTTTGCCCGTGTTGGGCCCCACCCGTTTACCCGTGCGCCTGTCTACCCCCTCGTGGAGCGCCAGCTCCAGGAGCTTGGGCATATTAAAATAACCCGTAAGAATGTAGGCTTCCTTACCGAAAGCACCTACTTCCACACAGCCGCTGCAACCACCCTCTCGGGCATCTTCCAGGCTTTTTCCCTGACGAAGCTGCTCCTGCACGACTGCATCCGCGTTGAAAATACTGGGGAACCCATACCCCTTGGCAAGCACCCGCAAAGCCCGTTTCAGAAACCGATCCGGATTGCGGGCTGAGAGCTGGATATTGCTGCTGGGCTGCAACAGGTGCATCTCCTCAATAATATCCAGAAGCATGTAAGAAAGCTCGTTAACCCCGTCTTTCCCATCCGGGAGAAGCCCCCCGAGATTTATATTTGCAAAATCGGTATAAGTTCCGCTTTCCTCCGCTGTAACCCCCACTTTCGGCGGAGCCGGATGATTGTTGAACTTGATGAAAAAACACTCCAGCATCTCACGTGCGCTCTCTGGTGTCAGCGTTCCGGCCTTCAGCTCCCGCTCATAAAAAGGCCATAAATGCTGGTCCAGCCGCCCCGGGCTGAAAGAATCCCATCCATTGAGCTCAGTGATGACCGCCAGGTGGCAAAACCAATAGTACTGGAGCGCTTCAAAAAAAGTTCTGGGGGCGCTGGCCGGAACCCGTAGGCACGTTTTGGCGATGAGCTCCAGCTCCATTTTACGCTCAAGGGATTTTTCCTCATTAGCCAGCTCGCTGGCCAAAGCCGCATGCCGTTCGGCAAAAAGAATCAGAGCATTGCAGGAAATTTCAAACGATTTCAAGGCCTCCAGCTTATTCAGCCCTTCTGGGTCTGCTTCCAAATCCAATTCTTCACGAACATTTTGGATATCCGATATGAAATCCAGCATCCCCTTACGGTATATTTTGCCATCCAAAACGGTATGCCCCGGCGCACGCTGCTCCATGAACTCAGTGAAGATCCCGGCTTCATAAGCCTCCTTCCACTCCTCGGACATGTGCTCAAAGATATGGTCTCTCATCGAACGCCCTTGCCAGTACGGAATAATCTTTTCCCGGTAGATTCTCAAGGTTTCCTGTTCCACCTGGTAAGAAGTCTTCGGACGACTGTTCAGAATCTCCAAATCCTCTACACGATGACAGGTCAGCTCCGGATAAGTGGGACAATTCTTAGGTTTCGGCCCACGCTCTCCCACAATCAGCTCCTCCTCACCAATGTAAATCGTCTTGTGTTTACAGAGGTGATAAAAAGCTTTTGCGCGCATTACCGGGATCGAATACCGGCCATAATTCATCTGGTAAAAATCAGTCAATAAAACTGCCCGCTCGTGCGAAATTGAAGGGCGCGTATCCAGGCTTTTTTGGCGCAATTTACTGGTTCTTGGAGTCATAATGAGTCTGCTCTTTCGAGCAATCAATTCCCTATACTAGCTCATCTTTACCTCGGATGCAACGCTTTCGGAGGCAGGTCATTTTTGTCTCATTTTTTCAATCAATCTTCATTTAAAATACAAAATATAGAAATGCGCCTTCATCAGAATTTGTGTTCATCCGCCTCTTCACTTCACTATCCCAATTGCCTCTCGACTTGTGGATAGACTGTTTTTTCTTGATTTTCACATCCGGAGTCGTCACTGTTCTGTCAATGCTTCTTTGTAAGAGTGGCTAAGGAACAAAAAAAGAATACAGAAAAAGTAAAATCAAAACCCTCGCCCGTATCCGTTCAGCACAACAATATGGAAGAGGTTTTTGAGGAGGCCGAGCTTTCTCAATCTCCGCAGACTACTCCGGAAGAGAATGCTGTTCAAAAACCCGGGCGTTCGAGCGTCTGGGATGGGAACTCCTCCCTGAGGCTCTACATGAAGGAACTGGGAGAAGTTCCGTTACTGACGCCCGAAGAAGAGGTTGAGCTGGCCGCCAAGATTAAGAAAGGCGATGCCAAGGCCCGCGAAAAGATGATCAAGGCCAACTTGCGCCTTGTCGTTAAAATTGCAAGAGACTACGAAGGCCTGGGACTCCCCCTCCTGGACCTCATTAACGAGGGAAACCTGGGACTCATGCGGGGGGTGACGAAGTTCGATCCAGCCAAAGGCGGGAAGTTTTCAACCTATGGCTCCTGGTGGATTAAGCAGAATATTCGCAGGGCTATCGCCAACCACTCCAAGACGATCCGCCTCCCCATCCACCTGAAGGAAAAAATTTCCAAAATGCGCCAGGTCATCGATAAGTTTCGCCAGGAAACCGGCCATGAACCGCATGATGAAGATTTGGCAGCAGAGTTGGAGTTACCGGTTCACAAGGTGACGATGCTCCGGGAGGCGAACATGCCTACGGTCTCCCTGGATGCTCCCATGGGCGAAGAAGGTGATACCTCCTTGGGCGAGATCGTGAGCGATGACGCCGCAGTCACTCCCTATCAACACCTGGAGCAGAAAACAATGCGCCAGATGTTGACTGATGTCCTGAACACCTTGGATGAACGCGAAGCCGGCATCTTGCGATGCAGATTCGGACTGGATGGAGGCCCAGAAAAAACATTGGATGAAGTAGGCAGAATTTTTAAAGTCACCCGGGAGCGGGTCAGACAAATACAGAACGTCGCGCTCACTAAAATGCGACTCATGATTGAAGAAATAGAAAAAGAGAAGTTGAAAAAATGAATAAAACCACACTTTTACAAGATATTCGCGATATCATACGCTCTGTTCCTGACTTTCCCAAGCCGGGCGTCATTTTCCGTGATGTCACTCCGCTGCTGGGTAACGCCCGCCTTTTTGGTGCTTCATTGGATTTGCTTTTGGAAGGATACTCCAAAAATAATGTGGATGTCATTGCGGGGGTCGATTCCCGAGGTTTCATTTTCGGTGCGGCTGCCGCAGCCAGAGCTGACCTGCCTTTCGTTCCCATCCGCAAAAAAAATAAACTTCCCTGGCGTACCTTTGAAGAAAGTTACGAGCTGGAATACGGAATTGATACTTTAGCCATCCATCAAGATGCCTTCCGCCCGGGAAGCAAGGTCCTTTTGGTGGACGATCTTATGGCCACCGGAGGAACGGCACTGGCTTCCCTCAAGCTCATCCATCGTTGTGGGGCAAAACTGGTTGGATGCTCTTTTCTCATTGAATTGGTCGACTTGGGTGGTTCAGCCAAATTAAAAGATGTCCCCATACGTTCGCTGATTCAGTACTGATTTAATGACTCAATGGCTTTATGGAATAGACCTGGGGCTTTTCAGATGGGTAAACCAATCCTGGTCCCATCCGTTCCTTGATAGGCTGTTCCCCTTTCTTTCGGGTAACGACTTTTTTTACCCGATCCTGGCATGTTTAATTGCTATTCTTTGGATAAAAGGCGGCCCCAAAGGCAGAGTCTTCGTCTGCCTGACCGTTCTGGGTTTTCTTTTTTCTGAACTTATCGTATCCAATTTGAAGGATTGGATTGCGCGCCCGCGCCCTTTCATGACACTGCCCCCGGATGACATGATTCTGAGGCTGGGCAAAGGCGGAAGCGGCAGTATGCCCTCTTCCCACTCTTCAACCTGGTTCGTTGGCGCTACAGTTGCCTGGATTTACTGGCGCAAAAGCAGAATCTGGATGCCGCTGATCGCTTCAGCCGTGGCCATTTCCAGAGTTTATAACGGGGTCCATTATCCTTCAGATATCTTTGTAGGCGCTTGTATTGGAATCGGTTGTGGAATCTTAAGCGTTTATGGAGGAAATTTCGTCTGGAAAAACGTCATCGGGAGATATTTCCCACTCATAACCCAAAACATCCCGGATCTCATAATTTTGAAAAATCAAAAAAAATCTCCGCAATCTCCTCACTCTGCTCCTCCAAAGGAAAAAACTGACACAAACTCTCAATATCTCTGGTTGGGGTATTTCCTCATCGGTGCAATGCTGATTTTCAGATGGGTCTACCTCTGGGCCGGTAAGATTGAGCTCTCTGAAGATGAGGCTTATCAGTGGGTTTGGTCCAAGTATTTAGCCCTTTCCTACTTCAGCAAGCCTCTCATGATCGCTTATACCCAGTGGCTGGGAACACATCTTTGGGGAGATACGATGTTTGGCGTCCGCTTCTTTTCTCCGCTCTGTTCGGCAATCACCTCCTTCCTGCTATTACGCTTCCTGAATCGGCAGGTGGGTGCCAGAATCGGCTTTTTTGTAGTCCTAGCCGGGATGTTAGCTCCCCTGCTCGCAGTCGGTTCCATCCTCATGACCGTCGATCCTCTGGCGGTCCTTTTCTGGACTGCTGTTCTGGTTTGCAGCTGGAAGGCCATCCAGGAAGATTCCCTTACCTCCTGGATTTGGACAGGTATCTGGATCGGCTTCGGTTTCCTGAGCAAATACTCCACGCCGCTCCTTCTCTTTTCCTGGGCCTTTTTCTTTTTGCTGAGCAAACCTGCCCGGAAACAATTGAAAAAACCGGGCATTTACCTGGCGCTGGGAATCTCTCTCCTTTTTTCACTGCCCGTTCTCATCTGGAACTATCAGAACGACTGGATATCTTATCACCACGTCGTTGAGCATGGAGAAACGTCAAATGCATGGAAGTTCACGCTCCGCTATTTTGGCGATTTTACCGGCGCTGAGCTGGGCCTTCTTAATCCGGTCTTTTTCTTCATGGCGCTCTGGGCTGCCATCGCTTTCTGGAAAAAGCGCGATATGCTCACTCTCTACCTTTTTTCCATGGGTGGACCGCTCTTTGCCGCATATTGGCTCTATACGTTCCACTCACGGGTTCTCCCCAACTGGATTGCACCCTCGGTCATCAGCCTCTTTGCCTTGGCTGGTATCTATTGGGGCCAACTTGAAGCTTCCAGACCCAAGCTCACCCGCAGGCTTTTCACGGCCGGCTTTATAGTCGGCTTACTTATGATCATTCCGCTGCACGATTCTAACCTGATTCAGAAAGTATCCGGCCAAACACTGCCGGCCAAGCTCGATCCCCTTCGCAGAGTCAGAGCCTGGTCTACCCTCGGTAAACAGGTCGAAGAAGTTCGAGTGAAACTCCAGACCGAAACCGGAAGCAAGTTTTTTATCGTCGCAGACCACTACGGGCTCACCGGGCAACTCTCCTTTGAAATCCCGTTGGCCCGTGAGAGTCTCAATCCTCCGGTAAACCCGCTTGTCTTTTATCTCCATTCCACCGGACCGGATAACCAATTCTATTTTTGGCCCAGTTACCGCACTCTGCGCGTGGGTGAAAATGCCGTTTTCGTAACCGAAGTCGATGAACCGAAACCGACACCACCCGAGCGCATCTTAAACGATTTTGAAAAAGTGGAAAATCTGGGTTATTACGAGATTCAATATCGCGGCAGAGTCTTCCGGCGGGTTCAGTTATTTGCCTGCTATAACTGTAAACCGCTTCCTTCGCCCCAATAAGCGTTTTTTCCTGAAACAATCAGCGTAAAACCGATAATCTTCAAAGGCTTTTCTGGACAGGGCACACCAGAATTGCTAGCATCTGTCACGGCCGCTCTGTCGGCTGTACGAACGGAAGGGTGGCTGAGTGGACTAAGGCGCCTGACTCGAAATCAGGAGATGTCGCAAGGCATCCGGGAGTTCGAATCTCCCCTCTTCCGCCATCCCAGAGGTGGAAAACTCTTTCATCCAAAAAAAACAAATTGGCTTTATAATATGGAAAAACATAGTTTTCAGGCAGAAATTCAACAAGTACTGGATATCGTCATTAATTCTCTTTATACCGATAAAGAAGTCTTTGTCCGGGAATTAGTTTCAAATGCTGCTGATGCTTGTGAGAAGGTACGCTTCCTTCAATCCTCAGGGCAAGAAATTTATCAGTCCGATATCTCTCCCACAATCTCGATCAAACTCGATGAAAAGGAAAAGAAGATTATCATCACCGATACGGGCTGCGGAATGACTCAGGATGAATTGGTGGAAAACCTGGGCACCGTTGCCCATTCAGGCACCAAAGCTTTTCTCAAATCAGTCCAGGAAAAACAGGCGGCTGAAAAAGAAGCAGCTAAAAACGGAACCTCTTTGATCGGTCAGTTCGGTGTCGGCTTCTATTCCGCCTTCATGGCATCCCACAAAGTAACGGTCTTCACCCGCTCCTGGCAACCCGATGCTGAAGGCTGGAAGTGGACCTGCAGCGGAATGGACGGCTACGAAATCGAAAGCGCTCAGGGATTGAACCGCGGCACCAGAATCGAACTCGACCTCAAGGAGGACGCTCTGAATTTCGCTCAGCAATATGAAATGGAGCGAATTCTCAAGCACTACTCCTCCTTTATCCAGTTTCCGATCTCCCTCGAGGATAAACAGCTCAATACGGTCCAGGCGATCTGGGCTCGCAGCAAAGTAGATATCAAGCCCGAGGAATACACAGATTTTTACAAGTATATCTCTCACGACTCCAAAGAGCCTCTGCTCAAACTCCACTTCACGGCCGATGCCCCGCTCCTCATCCAATCGCTCCTTTTCGTGCCGGATAACAACATCGAAAAAATGGGATTCATGCGCCTGGAAAACGGTGTCAGCCTTTATTGCCGGCGTGTGCTCATCGCCGAAGGCGTCAAAGCCAAGGGTCTACTGCCCGAGTGGCTCCGTTTTGTCAAAGGCGTAGTCGACAGCGAAGACTTGCCGCTCAATATCTCCCGCGAAAGCATGCAGGACTCCCTACTCATGAAGAAACTGAGCAGCATCATTACCAACCGCTTCCTGAAGTTCTTGATCGAAACGGCCAAGAATGACGCCGAGAAGTACAATAAATTCTACGAGGAATTCAACAGGATGATTAAAGAAGGCATCCTCTCCGACTTTGAACACAGGGAGAACCTCTCCAAACTCCTCCGTTTTGAATCCTCAGCCACGGAACCCGGCAAAACCACTTCTCTGGAAGATTACGTCATCAGGATGGGAGCCGAGCAAAAGGAGATTTACTATATCGTTGCTCCTCACCGCAAGGCTGCCGAAGCTAGTCCTTACTATGAGGCTTTGAAGGCAAAAAAACTGGAAGTTCTTTTCTGTTACGATGCCGCCGATAACTTCGTCATGGAAAACCTCATGAAGTTTGAGGATAAAGAGATCAAGCCTGCTGAACAGGCTGAAGTTTCCGTAGAAACAACGGGAGAAAAACTCACTCCGGAGCAATGCGAACACCTGGTCAAGTGGTTCAAAGAGACCCTCGGAGATAAGGTCAAAGAGGTCAAAATTTCGCAGCGCCTCGTGGAAAGCCCTGCAGCCGTCGTCCCCGATGATAAATTCATGACCACGTCAATGCGCCGCCTTCTTAAAGCGATGCAGAAAGAGCAAAACCAGGATAAAACTCTGAGCGATGGCTACAATCTGGAAATCAACCCTTCCAGCCCGGTTATTTGTCATCTGTACCGTGCCTGGGATGCCAATAAGGAAATAGCCCCTGAAATTGCTCAGCAAATTTATGACAACGCCTGTATCAGTGCGGGTATCGTGGATGATTTCGCCCCATTGATCAAACGCATGAATAAGCTGATGGAAGAAACCTTGAAAAAATCCCTCTAGGCCGACAAGCCTTCCGGGAACAGAAACGCCAGAAGAACTTTAAACTTCTTCTGGCGTTTTCTTTTAGCCTCAACAGAAACTCTCCTAATCTATTAAGACGAAGGGCTCTGTGTCTCTTGCAGGTATTGCTTTTCTCGAGCGACTGCGGCTCGATGCTTTTCAAGCTCTCGCAGTTCAACTCTTCTCACCTTGCCCGTTGTCGTCTTGGGCAACTCTGCGACAAATTCAATTTCCCGCGGCAGTTTGTAAGATGCGGTCAGCGCCCGGCAATGTTTCTGAATATCCTGTGCCAGCTCACTGCTATTGGCATAACCGTCATGCAAAACGACAAACGCCTTCACAAGCTGACACCGGGTGGCGTCGGGCTTGCCCACAACGGCAGCCTCTAAAACCGCCGGATGTTTCAGGAGTGTGCTCTCCACCTCTGCCGGCCCAATCCGGTAATCCGAGCTCTTGATGATATCATCAGCCCGTCCGGTAAACCAAAAATAACCATCCGGATCACAAATGGCCCGATCGCCGGTCAAATACCATCCGTTCTTGAATGCATTTCGGGTCATCTCGGGCTGGCCCCAATACTCGGTAAAGAGACCGACCGGACGCTCCTGATCAACACGAATTGCTATCTCACCTTCTTCTCCATCCTTCACGGGCTGTTGGTTTTCGTCTACAATGTGAATATCGTAACCCGGCATGACCTTACCCATCGAGCCCACTCGCAGCTCGTGATAACGGGAGCGAACATTGGCAATCTGAATTACCGTCTCGGTCTGCCCATAGCCTTCATAAATATCCAAGCCCGTCCCGTTTTTCCAATTGGATACGACCTCATGGGTGAGAGGCTCGCCCGCGCTGACACAATGCCGCAAGGAGGGGAATTTATACTTCCGGACATCCTCTTTCATCAACAACCTCAAGGCGGTCGGTGGTGCGCAGAAGGTACTGATTTTGTACTGCGAAAAGGTATCTAAGATGCGGATGGGCTGGAACTTCTTGAAGTTCATCGCAAAAACTGTCACCCCCATCTGCCAAGGCCCATACAAACTGGACCACGCAGCTTTCCCCCACCCCAGATCGGAAATATTCCAATGTAAATCTTCGGGGCGCAAATCCAGCCAGAGCCCCCCGGTCAACCGATGCGACCACGCATAACTGCAATGAGAATGAACAACCATCTTGGGCTGCCCGTTCGTCGCACTGGTAAAATATAGAATAGAGGGATCATCCGCCAAAGTCGGTACGTAGGAAAACTTATCCCGAGCCTTTTCCACTTCTTCTTTGAAGCAAATCCACCCCGGCAGGGCTTCTTCAACCTGAATCTTGACACCATCAAAGAAGCTAGCTTTCTCGCTGCCTTCTCTGTCTGTAATCAACGCTTTAGGTTTGCAGGATTTGACTCGGAATTCCAAATCTCCCTGGGTCAGAAGCTGCGTTGCAGGAACGGGGACCGCTCCCACCAGCTCCAGCGCCAGCATCAATATCCACCACTCGCTGATGCGGGGCAGCATGATGACGACGCGGTCTCCTTGAACAACTTGGCAGGCATTCAGGAAATTAGCCGCCTGACATGCCTTTCGAAACAACTCTCTGAATGTCAGCCTCGTTTCCAATACGGTCTGCTCTGCTCCAACACAAAGCAATGCATCAGCTCCGGGGCGGACAGCGGCCCAATGGCCTATGGTATCCCAAGTAAAATTATAATATTTTTCTGGTCTGTTCACTCACTTATTACATAGCCTCACGACTTTTACCGCGAGGCCTCAACCGGACCTTTCTGCCGGCTACACTTTCATGATTTCTTTTTCTTTCTCTGCCGCGCGCTCACCCACTTTTGCGATAAAATCATCAGTCAATTTTTGGGCTTTCTTTTCGGCATTAGCCAGATCATCTTCAGTGATCTTAGAATCTTTCTTGAGAGCTTTGAGGGCCTCAATTGCTTCACGACGAACCTGCCGAATAGCAACGCGTCCATCTTCTGCATACTTGCTGATCATCTTCACCAGCTCCTGGCGGCGCTCTTGGCTCAGCTCAGGCATCACCAGACGTATGGCCTTGCCAGTGACCGCCGGTGTAATACCCAGATTACTCTTAAGTATTCCTTTCTCAAGCGCTTTAAGAGTACCCGCATCCCAAGGCTGCAGCAAAAGCACTCGAGGTTCAGGCGTGGTAATTGTAGCCACCTCTTTGACTTTCATCATGTTCCCATACGCCTCAACCTCCACATTTTCAACAAGAGCCGGGGAAGCTTTCGTTGTGCGGACACCCGTAAACTGATGTTCCACGGCTGCAATGCTCTTGGACATCTTATCCGATGCTGTCGCTAAAACTTGGTCTATTGTCATAACAATTTAGTTTTTTGTTTGCTCTATACCTGCATAGCCAGACATCTGCCAGCAAGGTCTTCTCTAGCTTGCAAAAAAGGATTCTCAGTGACAAGCCTTTTGTGAACGGCTCGGTTTAATAATCGCAGCATCTGGACTACTTGCAAAGTGTGGACAGCTGAGTCAGCACTCGCAGCATATTTTTAAGCCGGGGCATCTCCACTCCCGCACGGTTGCCCGCTTCCAGTGGAAATCTGAAAATGCTATCCAGCTCAATCGGTTTGCGGTGAACAAAATCCAGGAGCGTTGAAGCCCAGTAACTCCCCATCGACTGAGTCCGATCCACGTTGTAGCGAATTTTATCCTCAGATACTCCCAGGTTAAGTGCATTAGCAGCCGTCACAACTTCCCTCATCAGTTCAATCAGAAGCTTTTCCCAGCGGGGATCAGCATGTATTTGATCTGTCGGCATACACCCACCGATTCTGGAAAAATCCACACCGCCTCCGGTCAATACCGTTTCATATCCCGCGCAAGCCGCTACCCCCAAACCGTTATAGGGAATATTCCAGATCAGTTTTTCCCATTGTGTCTTCAGGAGATTTTCAGCAACCTGGCAGGATACCCCGACCGATTGAAACATGTTTGAAATCTGATGCGTGCGCTCCAAAGGCTTCCGGCCATACTCTCCCAGGACGACATTGCCATGCTTTATATGATGAATGTGGCCGGGCTTGATTCGATTTAAACAAACAAAGCAGAGCCCCCCAATGATATTATCCGGGCCAAAGAGTTCAGCCAGAGTCTCCACATTACCCAGACCGTTCTGCAAAGTAACAATCAAAGTTTGCGGCCCTACCAGCGGAGTGAGCAATTCTCTATACCTCTGATTGGCAGTCGACTTCAACCCAATAAACACCATGTCGCAAACACCAATCTCTTCAGGACGCCGGGCTACATGGGGACGAATATGAAAGTCCCCATCCACGCTCTCTATAAACACCCCGTCCGCGGCGACTTTTTCGTAGTCTGACCGCAAAAGAAACCAAGTCTCATTACCGGCTTGCAGCAGTTTGGCCCCATAATAACTGCCAATCGCTCCGCAACCTACAACACCGATTTTCATCTTTTAAGCTATCGCTCCGTCTGGCAATCCACTTTCCCGGAGAGTTTCTTCTCCAAAGCCTTCATATCTGCATCCACCATGATCTGGACCAACTCTTTGAATTTCACCTTCGGCTCCCAGCCCAAAACTCGTTTGGCTTTGCTCGCATCGCCAATGAGAAGATCCACCTCCGCTGGACGATGATAACGGGGATCATCCACAACGTACTTCTGCCAATCCAAACCGGCATACGAAAACGCCTCTTCCAGAAACTCACGAACAGAATGCGTTTCTCCCGTCGCCACCACGTAATCATCGGGCTTATCCTGTTGAAGCATCAGCCACATGGCTTCTACATACTCCTTGGCATAGCCCCAATCACGCTTCGCATCCAGATTCCCCATAAAGAGCTTATCCTGCAAACCATGCTTAATATAGGCCAGGGCGCGTGTGATTTTGCGAGTCACAAAAGTTTCTCCTCTGCGGGGTGATTCATGGTTGAATAAGATACCACTGCAATTGAACATCCCATAGGATTCTCGATAGTTGATCGTTATCCAGTGACCGTAAAGCTTGGCGCATGCATACGGACTGCGCGGATAAAATGGCGTGGTCTCAACCTGAGGTACCGCCTGCACCTTGCCATACATTTCACTCGAAGAAGCTTGATAAAAGCGCGCATTCAATTTCAGCCGATGTATGCACTCCAGAAGACGGACCGTCCCCACAGCCGTCACATCCGAAGTGTATTCCGGAGCGTCAAAACTCACCCGCACATGGCTCTGCGCCGCCAGATTGTAGACCTCATCAGGGTGAATATCGTCTAACAGACTGGCCAATCCGCTCGCATCTGAAAGATCCCCATAATGAAGTTTCAACCGAGTCGAAGGAAAGTGAGGGTCCGAGTAAATATCTTCGAGTCTCCCCGTATTGAAACTGCTGGCTCTGCGAATGATCCCGTGGACGGTATAGCCCTTGGATAATAAGAATTCTGCCAGATAAGAGCCGTCTTGCCCCGTGATGCCTGTTATTAAAGCTGTTTTACTCATTTGTTAACTCTGTACGCTATGTGTTTATGAAAACTGATTTTAAAAAGTCCTGCCCGTTTCAAAGCAGAGAGCGCATATAGAATGATTCAAAAGATCCCATCTTGAAAGAAGAAAATTACCTCTCACTAAAACCTTTAGAATAAGCTTCTAATAGTGGTATAAAACCTGCTATTCTCTTCTTTGCGTAGTATCTTTCTCTGTAGGAAGAATTGGACAAAGTCAAAAAGATGCCCTATCGTACCTTAGGTTTTTGTTATGAATATTAAACGAATTTTTTGCGGTTTGTTTGTCGCATCCATTCTCTGTGCCGGAGCGCAGTCTCTAAAGGCACAAGTTGTTATTAACGAAGCGCTTGCAAGCAACTCATCTTACACATCTACCCTTTATGGCATTGAGCCCGATTGGATTGAGCTCTACAATAACGGGACATCCCCTGTCGACTTGGGAGGAATGAGCCTTTCGATCTCCGCCGCCAACCCCAGGCAATTCACTTTCCCTGCAGGAGTCACCATCCCGGCGAAGGGATACTATCAAGTTTTCTGCACCTCAAAATTTCCAAAATCAGACCGTAATACCGGCTTTAATCTCTCCGCGGAGGGCGACACCATTTCACTTTTCTCGGCTTCCAGCACCACTACTCCGCTGGATATCCTGGACTTTGGGTTGCAACTGAATGATTTCTCCGTCGGACGCGTTCCCGATGGAACCGGCAAATTCATGCTCTGTGTTCCTACCCAGGAATCTTCCAACCAGGCCCAAACGATGGGCACCATTGCTTCGGTAAGAATTAACGAAGCTTGCGCAGGCCCCGATGATTGGTTTGAGGTTTATAACGGCGGAGCCAACCCGGTGGCTCTGGGTGGTTATTACTTTACTACCAAACCCAGTAAAGATCCCCTTATGTTCAAAATCCCGGATTTGTCCTTTATTGGAACCGCGGATGCAGCATTTCTGGTATATTATGCCGATGAAGATACAACAGCCGGAAAAGACCACGTCAACTTTAAGCTCGGCAAAACATCCGATGATATTGCCTTGATGACGCCCGCTGGAGTCATCGTCAATGTTCTTACCTACCCGGATATGGTGGATAATGAGGCTTATGGCCGCATCCCCGACGGTGCCGCAGCAATCCGCAAGCAACCCGGCAGCGGCTCCCCCGGTGCCAGCAACTATCTGGAGCTGGAGACGGTCGTCATCAGTGAAATCCTCTCTCACACCGATTACCCGGATACCCCGCCCGATTATATCGAGCTTCAAAATATCTCCGCCTCTCCGGTCAATATCTCAGGCTGGGGTTTAAGCGACAGTTCCGGTAATTTCCTGAAATATGTCTTCCCCTCAGGCACAATTATCCAGCCAGGAGCCTTCCTTGTGGTAACTGAGTTCGAGTTTGACGATGAAACAAACCCCAACTGCAAAGTCCCTTTCAGACTCAATTCCTATGAAGGTGAGTCCGCTTTTCTGACCCAAATAGTTAGTGGAAACACCACCGGATACCGCAGTCAGGTTTTCTTTGGCGCGGCTCCCAATAACTTCTCCTTCATCCGCTACGTCAATGGAGACGGAATAGTTCATTTCCCCTTTGGCCAGTACCCCACCATGGAGAAGACCAACGCACCCGTCAAAATCGGTCCCGTCGTGATTAACGAAATCCACTACAAACCGGGAGACCCCGAACTCCTGGAAGATGAATTTATTGAACTGTTCAACATAACCGATCAGGAAATTACTTTGTACTATCCCAAATATCCGGAAAATCCGGCCATGATGGCCAATGGGGTCGACTATGTTTTCCCTGAAGGAACAGTACTGCCTCCCGGTGGTTATGCACTTGTGGTTCCCTTCAATCCCAATGGGGGCACGGCACTGAACTTCCGCCAGAAATTTAATGTTCCTGCTGAAATCCCTCTCTACGGACCTTTCTCGGGCAAGCTTTCCAATGACGGAGAATCTATCGATTTACTCTTCCCCGACACTCCTCAAAAAACGGATGGCTTGGTCCCCTATTACCTGGTGGATAGAGTCTCCTACACGGCTTCATATCCTTGGCCGGTTGGCGCCAAAGGAACCGGCAAGAGTCTCCAGAAAGTCAATGCCTTTACCTACGGCAATCAATCAGGAAGTTGGTCCGTCTATGCAGGAACTGACATGAATCAATATGTCACCCCCGGAAGGCGTTCCTCGGTCGGTACAATCGACCAGGATTTTGATGGAATGCCCGATGATTGGGAATTGAAGTACCAGTTCGACCCGTTTAACCCGGCTGACGCGTTGGAAGATGCAAATGGTGACGGAATTACGAATCTTCAGCATTACCTGAATGGCACAGACCCGAGAGCCCCGTTCCATAAGGATCCCGTCACTCTGGGAATCACCTCGACTGCAGAGAGTGTGAACATCAGTTTCACGGCCCTCTCCGCCGTCTCCTATGAGGTGCAGGTTTCCGACAATTCTCAAACCGGATGGGTTTCCTGGAAGCAGATCGACGCCGGTCAGGAACGTCTTGTTGAGCTCAATGATCTCTTGGGAACTGCTCCCCGCTATTATCGGGTGATCACTCAGTAACCTTCACTTTCAAGAGCGCTTCCCGCGCGCTCCAACTGAATAGTAAAACAGCCGCTTTTGCGGCTGTTTTATTTTTTCCATGAACTGAACAGAGGAATAAAAAAACCCGGATGAAGTAACCACCCGGGCTTCTTGAGAAAAATCTTGGTGAGCTGTTTAGTTTGCTGCGCCTGCAACAACCGGATTCGAGCTCTTGACGTTGACCTTCAGCGTCACAACCACTTTGGCGTGGAGCTTCACGGTCACTTCATGGGCACC
>DBPU01000103.1 GCA_002305615.1 Verrucomicrobia bacterium UBA1412
CTCTCGGTGGGACTCTTTTTGAAATGGGGCAGCCCTGGCATCCCTGTCGCCGGTGCCATTTCTATGATAGTGCCCCTGTTTGTAACACCCATTGTAAGCCTTTTAACGCCTCCACCCAGTCCAGAACGAATCAAACAGATTTTTGGAGACGGAGAGAAAAACTAAAAACAGAAAAACAGAAAAAAAGGTTTGCCCAATTCGGGCAAATCAAGTGTACTGATTGTTATGCAAATCGAAGTAAGCGAAATGTTGGGAGCAGCGGTTCTGAAAGTCGCCGGCAGACTTAATGCCGATGTGGTAGCCGAGTTTGAATCTCGCTGCAATGCTGCCCTTGAACAATATGGCAACCAACTGGTTTTGGATTTCTCCGCACTGGAGTACCTGAGCTCTGCAGGCTTGTGCGGAATCCTCACCATTGGCAAAAAAGTGAAGAACGCTGAAGGGAATTTGTCTATTTGCGTTCCTTTCGGAACCGTGCGCCAAATTTTGGAACTGGCCGGCTTCAACCAGATATTCCCCATTCATGAAAATCTGGAAAAAGCGTTGAAAGCCAATACAAAGGATTTCGGCGCATCGGCCGCTATTCGGACAGACCCCTCCAATAAGGTAAAAATTATCTGCGTCAGCGGTAGAGTGGATGCGGAAAGAGTTCCGGAGTTCAAATCCTACTATACGCCCTTATTGCAGGCCGGAAATCTCTACTTTGTCTTTAACTTTGCCGAAGTGGACTACATGAGCTCGGCCGGGCTCTGCGCAATTTTGGAACTGGGCAAAGAGTTGAAAAAGACTGGTGGCAAAATGGCCATCTATATCCCCAGTGGTACCGTGCGCCATATTCTCGAAATTTCAGGCTTTGCAGATATGTTCCCTCTTTGCGACTCCGAAGAGGAAGCCGTCTGGGAAGTTCTTTAATTTAATTTCGGAATATCGCTCCAAAACCCTTGTCCGGGCGTGAAAACCTCCTTTCCTACAGCGGGGAAGGTGTTTGTTTTGTAGTAAAGGCATGAGCGTTCAATCTGTTGCATATCAAAAGCTGCCAATCAGCGTTTGCATGATTTCCGGTGCGGAAGCCCATCGGATTGGCAAAGCTTTGGAAAGCGTTCATTCCTGGGCTTCAGAGATTATCGTTGTTTTGAACCAGGAGGTCTCCGATGACACCGATTCCATCGCGGCCGGCTATGGGGCAAAAGTTTATCGCGAACCCTGGAAAGGACACATCGCCCAGAAAAACAGCGCCGCGGAGAAAGCCTCACAACCCTGGATTCTCGGACTGGATGCAGATGAAGTCGTCTCGGATCCCTTGCGAGAGGAATTTTTCCGCACGCTCTCTGATGCAAAACTGACCAGCACCTTCAGCGGGTTTGACTTCCCTCGCCTCTCCTTTTTCCAGGGACGATGGATACGCCATGGTGATTGGTATCCGGATCGCCAACTCCGGCTCTGGAAGCGCGGAGCCGCAGTCTGGGGCGGCATCAATCCCCATGATCGCTTGATTCTAAACGGAAAAAAAGGGAGGCTTCACGCCAATCTTCTCCATTACACTGGTGAATCCATAGATAAGATGATTTCTAAAATAGCCCCCTACAGCGACGGATTCATTGAGAATTTCCGGCAATCGGGCAAAGCTCCCAGTGTTTTGGATTTAGGGTTTCGTCCCTTTTACCGATTTTTCCGCGCTTACATTCTCCGTCTCGGTTTTCTGGACGGCTGGCAAGGCTATTTCATCGCTTCCACTAATGCCTATTCAGCCGCGGTTCGTTACTCTAAAACCTTTGCCCATCCCGACTCCTCAGGGAATCAGTGATGACCCTCACCCTCATAGTCAGCTCATATAATCAGCTTGACCTCTTAAAACGAGTCCTGTTGGGGGTAACCCGTCAAAAAGCTCCTCCGGATGAAGTCATTTTGGCAGATGATGGCTCCACCGACAAAACCCAAACGTTTTTCTTGGAATGGTCGAAAAAGCGAACCTTTCCCACGCACTTACTCTCACAACCGCACGAGAACTTCAGAAAAGCGAGAATTTTGAATCAAGCCATCAGTACTTCCCGAAGCGACTACATTGTTTTTCTGGATGGCGACTCTATTCCTCATCCTTTTTTTGTAGCAGATCATCGCCAATTGGCTCGGAAAAATTTCTTCGTTCAGGGGCACCGCGCTCTGGTCGATAAAAAAGCACTGAGTTATTTTGGCTACAACTCTCTCTGTCTGGATTCTCTCAGGGCCCTATTCACATTTCAGCTTAAAGGAATTAAACACGCTTTTCGCTGGCCAAAAGCACTTACCCGCATCCGCACGGATTTGCATGGAATCAGGGGTTGCAATCTGGGACTCTGGCGTGAGGACCTCCTCAAAATCAATGGCTATAACGAAGACTTTGTCGGATGGGGCCGCGAGGATAGCGAGTTGGCAGTCCGCCTCATAAATGGGGGCTCTAAACGCATGGATGTGCGCGGCCGGGCGTGCTGCTTCCATCTTTGGCACCCTCCTGCCCCACGCACCGAATTGCACCAAAACGATCTGCTCCTGGAGCAAGCCCTCCGGGACGGTCATGTCCGTTGTCAAAATGGAATTAAGAAAGGAACGAATGAAAGTACTCCATCTTAACACGATGCTTCGCGGCGGCGGCACAGATGACCAATGCGTCAAAGTCGTCGCAGGCCTGCGTTCTCTAGGTGTGGATGCGCGAATCATGGGCCCGGGAGGATGCGAGTTTTGTTCTCAACTGCAGTCCTTTCAAATTCCCCAGATTGCCACTCCGCCCGAAGGTCCACTCAAAATTCATTTCATGAGGACGGTAGCGCGAGAAATTCGCACTGGGGGCTATGACATCGTCCATGCCCATCATGGACGGGACTACTGGCCCACATTCCTCTCCGTAGCTCTTTCCCTTCGGCGTCCCAAAATCGTCTTCACGCGCCATCTGGCCAAGAGTCCACGCTCACTCCCCAGCAGATTTTTCCTGCTTCGGCTTTGTGACCGGGTAATTGCCGTTTCTGAGTTCACACAACAGGTCATGAAAGAGGGCTTCAATGATCCCGATTCTCCGGAGCCCGAACGCCACTACCGCCCCCGGCTCCTGGGGAACACTTCTAAAATTTCCGTCATCCCCTGCTGTATTGATACCGAGCGCTTTTACCCCCAGCCTCCTTCAGCTCAACTTCTAAAAGAGTGGAATCTGAGCCCCGATCATTTTATTTTTGCAGTCGTAGGCGGCTATGATCACCCTCGCGGCAAAGGTCAGCGCGAATACCTCAAGGCAGCCGCGCTCATCCACAAACAAATCCCCTCTGCGCGCTTTCTCATCATAGGCCGAGGATCGCTCGCCGAAACGCTGAAGCAGGATATTCAACAGCTGGGGCTCGAAGGCAAGGCGTCCCTCGCTCCTTACTCGCACGATATGCCCTCAGTCATGAACTCCATCCATTGTCTGGTACATCCCGCCATCGGAACAGAATCATTCGGTTTGGTTTTGCTGGAGGCTTTCGCTTGCGGTCGTCCGGTTATCGCCTCAGCTCTGGACGGCATCCCAGAGGCTTTTCACGTCGTAGGACGCGGAGAGCTGGTTCCCCCAGAAAATATTGAAGCCTTGGCACACTCCATGAAGAATATTTTTGAAAATGGTTCTTCCCCCTCCGAAGCTGAGCGAAAAGCCATGCACATACAGGTAAAAACGGAGGCCTCGCTTCCAGTCATGGCGTCTCGCACTTATAAACTTTACAAACAAATTTTGAATCATGCGTAGTCTCTCCTCACCCCAGCCCAAAACGCCTCCCAGAATCCTTTCACCATGGGAAGGGAAGACACCACCCCCTAAATAATCTTGAATATCCCCCTCCAAGATTGTTTAATCAGTCGGAGTTCATTATTGATGAATGCAGTTCAACGGATGGATGATGCCAAATGCGGCAAGGGCGATTTGCCTTTGACCGTACCGGTTTTTCGTCGACTGGGCTGGGGCGAACTCTGGAAGTATCCTCTTCCTTATCTTCCTGTTATTGATAGATTTGTCATCAAATGGCTTGTGCTTCTATTCCAGAAAATGACTCTGGATATCACTGGCTTGGAGAACGTCCAACCGGGACGCGACCCTTTTATCCTCGCTATGAATCACAATCAGAAGCCTGAAGCCATCGCGATTTCCTCGCTCATATTTTTTTATCGAAGCGGCAAAAAAATACATTTTTTTTCTGATTGGAATTTCCAACTCATCCCCTTCGTGAGTTACATTATCCGCCGCTCTGAGGTGATCACCCTCACTCGCAAGTCCGCGAAACCTAAAATTTTAAACGTTTTTAAACCTTTGTTTGAGCTCCCGGAGCCGCCTTTTGAAGTTGCCAAGAAAAAACTGGCAGCGGGTGCCTCCGTCGGAGTCTATCCTGAGGGGACAATTAACCGGGACCCCAAGCGACTGCTGAGGGGCTTTCCGGGAATGGCGCGCCTTTCCATTGAATCGGGCCGCCCGGTTATTCCCATGGGGATAAGTTTTCCCAACCTTCCGAAAGGGAAGAATATTCCCGACTGGGAACCAATGCATATATCCATAGGCAAACCGATGTACCCTCCTGTCGTTGAGGAAGTGGCAAAGTTGGAAGATGCCCGGGATTGGCATGCGGAGATTATGAGTGAAATCTCAAAACTCTCCGGCAAGGAATGGTGCGGGAATTCTTTACGAAAGTGATTATAATATGTCTGGTAGCTCCAAAATAAGCGCTCTGAAAATCACAACTGAGGCCCAACGCCAGCAGGCGTTGCAGGTCCTCAGTGTCATTTATTGTCAGGAAAAAAATTGGGTCGGCAATGTGGATAAGGTCTTCGAAGTTTCAGACATGACCCATCCCTCCGTCTCATGGTTTCTGGCTCTTTCGGATGAGGAACCCGTTGGCGTTCTCCGCGTTCTCTACGAGCCTCCCCTGGACCTCTATAAAGAATACGGCTTTAAAAAACTCGATTGTCCCGTCGATGTGGAGTCTTGCGTCAAAGACCTGAAGATTGCAGAAATTGGTCGCTTCGCGGTACTCCCGCAACACCGCCGCAATGTCTCCATCGTAGCGGCCCTGATGAAACTGGCCGTCATGGACACCTTGGAGCGTGGTTTCACCCACTATATCACCGATATCTTTGAAGGTGAGGTTCACAGCCCCTATCAGTTCCATACTCGGGTTATGGGCTTCATCCCGGTGGCCACTCACGACGTAGGCGAGCTCAACTGTCCCAACCGTCGCATTACAATGGTGCTGGACCTGGCAGATTGCTATCATCGCACCAAGAAAAACGGTGGCTGGATTTTCCGAGCCCTCACCTCAGATTGGGGTGAAGAACTCCACAAAAAAATGGAGAAATCCGTCCCATTGCTCAGGAGTTCTCTGGCCGATTAGTTAAAAGAATCTATCCTCCTGAAGAGTGACTTGGGGGGACTCTTACGTCTCGAGGGGAAAAAGCTGTCCGCGCTGAATGCTCCATTCAGTCATTTTGAAGTCCATCTCCTGAGACCAGTTTTTGGAGGTGCAGGTCATAAACATCTGCCCTCTGCCTGATGCGACCCGGTTCAGTAGGGGTAAAAATGCCTGGCGCCTGTGTTGGTCCAGCTCTCCCATCACGTCATCAATGAGAAGAACGGGCAGGACTCCGTGTACTTGCGTGAGATATTCTGCCTGCGCCATTTTCAGAGCCAATGCCCAGGTGCGTTTTTGTCCTTCGCTTCCCTGTCTTAACACCGGCACTCCGTTCATGAGAAAATCCAGATCGTCCCGGTGTGGCCCCACTACGGTGTAGCGCTGGGCCAGCTCCCTCTGTCGACTCTGTGCCAGCTCTACTGAGAAATCTCCCTCCACATTGGGCCGGTAATAACACTGAACTTCCTCGCTCTTCTGGTTAGCAATCTTCGCATAAGTCAGGCAGACCGTAGAGCGGATTTTCTGAACCAATTCCGAACGTCTTCGAATAATTTCGCTTCCACTGGAGACCAACTCTCTGGAAAAACCGTCCAACACTCCGGCCGAAACTTTACCCGTCTTCAATGTCGCATTGCGGGAGCGCAAAGCCAATCCGTATCGCCGAAGGATTGTGAGGTAAGCCGAGTCCGTCTGAGCCAGGAGAAAATCCATATAGCGTCTCCGATACTGAGGACCTCCTTTAATCAAAAGCATATCTTCGGCACAAAATACGACAGCCCGGATCGTTCCGTAAATATCTTCAGTGCGGGCAATCCGGCGGCCATTCAAAACCAGATTCTTCTCCCGGGCCGACCAATAGGTTTTTACATGGTTTTCACGCTCGCCTACCAGGACTCCTCCCACAAAATATCCCTTCTGCCCTGCTCTCACCAACTGGGAATTGGGGACTCCCCGAAAAGATTTAAGCGTGCTCAGTAGGTAAATCGCTTCCAGGAGATTGCTCTTGCCCTGCCCGTTATCTCCCAGAAAAAGATGGAATCCCGGCTGAAACACGGCATCCAAAGCCGTATAATTCCTGAAATCTCGAAGTCTGAGCTCTTTTAGGTGCATAAGCCTGCCCAGAATCAACCGAGAGGTTTCGGAATATCTCTGCCTGACGCACGTTTGAGCCGATCCCAAACTCCCTCCCATTGAGAAGTGCGGGGCGGAGCCTGCACGATGATGGCCTTGCACCCGCGTTCATCACACTGGTACAGGATTGAGTAAAGCTCCCGAGCATAGGCTCTGGGCTCCTTCGCCAAATGAAAGGTCAGCTTGTACTGCTCTTGAACCTCCAGGCGGGTTAGAATCAAGGCGACCTCTGAAGTCTTCAATCCATGTTGCTCTGCAAAGCGCAAAATCTCTTCTTCACTTTCGCAGGGAATCAAAAATAAAGGAGCTTCGGGAGAATAATGCCTGGAGAGTTGCCCTGGGCTCTTCAGCGGCGCTTTCTGACCAACTTGGCCGTGAGAAGATACCAAAGCTGTTGTCGTGGTTAAAGTGCTCCCCAAAACCTCATCAATCATCTCACGGCTGATCATTCCCGGCCGCAAGATTCGCGGCGAATCCGGGGTGGATAGGTCCAGCACTGTGGATTCAATGCCCACGACACACGGTCCTCCATCCAAGATAAGGGGAATTCGGGTCCCCAGGCTGGATCGTACATGCTCAGCGGTTGTCGGAGAGATAGAGTTTGAGCGGTTCGCACTGGGCGCAGCTAAGGGAAAACCGCATTTCTGGATCACTTTCTGAAAAACCGGGTGCGCCGGCCACCGTATCGCCACCGTATCCCCTCCAGCCGTTACCACGTCAGGAATTAAAGAAGACCGCTTCAGGATCATGCTCAGCGGGCCGGGCCAAAAAGCCCGTGCCAGTTTTTCGGCTTCTGCTGGCAAGGAAGCGACGCATTCTCTTGCCATTTCCAGGCTCGCTACGTGCACAATAATCGGATTGAAAGAAGGACGCCCCTTAGCCAGATAGATTTTCATTACGGCTTGCGAGTTCCGGGCATCGGCCGCCAGCCCATACACCGTCTCAGTGGGCAGCGCAATCAGCTCACCTATTAGCAGGAGCCGAACAGCCTCCTCCAGAGCCACGCCGAGGTCTTCCTCGCTAAACGCAGGCAGAATCAATGGACTTCCCTCTGTCGGGGACCCTTTGCCGGATGCAGATTTTATTTTCATCCCTGCCACATCCCACTCTCTGCCCTTGGTAATAATCGCAAAACCCTATTTTTTTACCGGCACGAAAATCACGCAAGTGGGCTTGGAAACCTTGACCGGCTCCTGAGCGCTTCGGCTGAGCTCCCCGGTCTGAGGGTTTACCAAAAAGCTTATTAAATCATTCGAATCCTGATGTGCCACCAAAAGCGTCTTGCCGTCAGGGTGAATGGCAAAATCGCGCGGATTCTTTCCCCCCGTAGGCACATGGCCCAGCGGATTTAATTTTCCCGTTTCCTGGTTAATAGAAAAAATAGCGATGCTGTCATGTCCGCGATTGGAGGCGTAAAGAAACTTTCCATTGGGATGAATCCGAATAGCTGCCGCGAGGCTGGTTCCCTCAAACTCCGGGGGCAACAGGCTCCACGAGTCTACTTTCTCAAGCTTTCCATCCGCATGATACGTATTCTTTTTGATGGTCTTCCACAAAAAGCTGTCAAAGGATGCTGTATAAAGTTCGACCGTGTTGTTCAGCTCATTAAGCACATAGCAAAAAGGCTTCTTGGGGTGAAAGACCATGTGCCGAGGCCCAGCCCCGGGTTCTGCCACCATGAAAGGCGTAGAGGAAGCCGTGAGGGGAATTCCCGTCCGATTGTACACATAAGTTGCAATGCGGTCGGTTCCCAGATCGCAGCAATAAAGATAACGGCACTTGGGATCAAAAGCTACCTGGTGAGCGTGAGGACCTTCCTGGCGATCCTTGTTGACACTTGATCCACTATATTGGAAGAAAGCCGTTGCGGAACTAAGCTCGCCATTCCTTTTATTGATCGGGAAAACGGTCAGACTTCCACTGCCGTAATTGGCAACGGCAAGCCTGGTTCCCTTTTGATCCACCGCCAGATGGCAAGGATAGGTTCCCTGAGTCGAAAGCTTTGAAATCTCCTCGAGCTTACCCGTTTCAGAATCTATGGAAAAAGCGGAAACCATTCCGCTCCCGTCAAAGGAGGCCGTTTCATTCACGCAATAAATAAAACCTCCTTTGGGATGCGAAGCCAGATAAGAGGGATTATCGGTTGTAACCGCCAGCCCTTCCATTTTCAAAGCCCCGTTGGCCGGATCATACGTACCGTAATTAATTCCGAAATTTTCGTCGCTATGATAGCCGCCTATATATACGCGCCAAGCCTCAGCACCTTCTGATTGCGCTGCGGGCAAAACACACATTGAAAGCGCAGCAATCCACATGAACGCGCCACTCAGTTTTTTCCAAGGAATTCTCATTTCTTGTTCTCCGGTTTTATTTTTTTTTCATATCTATTCCCTCAAAAAGTTGATCCAGGCAATTGAACGAGGTATTGGTGGGCTCACTCCTGAGAATGGCCTCCAAATAATTGATTCCCTCATTCACCGAACGCACCGTTTTGGGCAAAGTCGCCCCGGATGCATTGGGATGTCCTCCTCCGCCCAGTTTGCGGGCTACAGCCAAAGCACCTCCGGTCATACTGCGGATGCTCACCACCACGGAGGCATTGCTCTTTCTAAAAAGAGTGATCAACACCGAGTACTTACCCGCAAGCTCTTTGAGCAATTGATTGATGATCAGGTTGCCATTCCCTACCGCTATTTCCACCACCGCAGTGTCTGGGCTCACCTCGGTAATGTTTTTACGGCTCCACTCAAGGCCGATCGGGTTTTCCACCACCCTCTTTACCTCCATCACCTTAAGCAAAGGATGCTCAAAGAGCCGCTCCAATTCTCCCTCAATAATATCGTAGAGCTTCCAGAAAGTGTATGCTTTGACCAGGTTCGCATAATCCATGGCAACATTGAAATCTGGATCACTCTCCAGAAATAAATCGGCAATATTGGAATAGTGGACGATTTTGTCCAGCTCCGGAGAAGAAATACCGACCTCTTTGCAAAGCTCATAGCAAAGCAGGCTGGCGGATTTCTCCGGCGAATGAATCAGCTGGGTATGAGTAGGAATATCTTGAGACAAATGATGATCCACCACGACCCAGGATGGCTTATCCATCCGCTTTTCAAAAGTCAGGTCACACACCCAAGCCGAACGCTCCACAAGCTGGCGCTTGCTCCAGGCCTCATTATTCCAAGCCTGTAACTCGCAATCCAATCCGTGAAGTTTCCTGGCTATTTTCTTTAAAAGAAGGCCTGAAACAAAGCCGTCTAGATCACTCTCATGGGTAATGATTATTTCCGGTTCGGGTAAAAACACCATCGCACTTCTGAGAGTATGCCATTCTGATCGCTCAAGCGAGAAAAAAGGGGCCGATTTAAACTCGAATCACATTATATAATTCGACTCTAATCCTCTTTCAGTCAAATGGTTCTATATAAAACCCTCTGATTCAACCGAACTGTGATCTCAAGCGGGTTGCTTACGCCCCGCTCTCACAAAATAGAGTTCGGGTCCTTCTCTCCACTCTAAAATCTGAAAACCGGCCTGAGAAAGCAATTCTTCCATCTGAGTCCGATCCGGTAAAAAATCCTGCTCAACTGCGCCCCCCACATGTGCATGCATCTCATTGAGCGCTTCGCGGCTGCAAAAATGCAATATCACAAGCGTTCCTTTGGATTTGAGGGATTTTGCAATATTCACCAGTGCCCTGTGCTTGTCTCTAAAATGAGGGAATGCGTTGTAACAGAAAACGGTATGATACGAATGCACCCCGGGAGCCTCCAGGCAAATATCCGATACCATAAATTCCGCCGATAATTTCACTTGTTTGCAAGCCTCTGCAATCATCGCCGGCGAAAAATCGGTCGCTGTGACACGCCCCGGATGAACCTGTTGACAAAGCCACGCCGTATACTGACCGGGGCCACAGCCCAGCTCCAAAACATGGCACCCCGGAGCCAATGCCAATTCCTCCTTCATCGCGTCAAACCGCTTTAACGTACTCTCCGGATCGGGATTCATCTCTTTCCAACGGGCTGCATGACCATCAAAAAAAGCAATTCGAGGATCTCTTTCCGGATTCTCCCCCTTATGTCTGACTGTTTTTTCCATCTTCTAAAAGTTTATAGCTCAATTTCAGTAATACGATTTTTCACTTGCATAACACTGTTTCAGGTGACACAGTGGCGTCGGTCATGATAGTCCCTCTTTTGAGGGAACGTCAAGAGGCCTGAATAGCAATCTAACTAAAGTTGTAAAATGAAAAAAAGCGGATTAAAAACGAACTGTTTTTTCTATCGGCGTGCGGCTCTGTCTTTCTTGACGGTTCTGTCCGGAGTAGTGTTCGCCCAAGCCGAAACACATTCAAATTTGCAATCTGTCAATGAAACCGGTGCGAGCGCCTGGGAGGGTAGCTTCCCCTTTACCATTCGCGGCGTCATCACCACTACTCTGGATGAAGTACTGGATCCAACCCCCAACTTTCTTCCGTGGGATAACGGCGCAAATTCTGGCAAGATGGGTGCAGAATGGCAGATATTCATCCAGGCTGTGGATGAAGGAGATTTTGGCGGAACCGCCCTCTGGTTGGGCCAAAATTACGGTAATCAGCCTTGGATTCGCAATGAGGCCTTGAGTTATACTAATGAAGCCTGGCTTGAAAACCTTTCGCGTGTAACGACAGACTCAGAGTCAGGAACTGCCTTAGCTCCCGGTGACCTCGTCGAAGTTACAGTCCGTAAATCCCTGGCTTACGGTGGAAAACGTAATATCAACGAAGCTCACAGCAACGCTCCGGATAACAAATTCGATGTTTACCTCCTTGAGGCCGACTATGGGCTGCCTGAGCCAGAACTCATTACGCTGAGCGACCTGGTCCTACCGGACACAAGTGGCGAAAACGCCCAATTAAATATATTCGACCAGACTCGCCAGACAGGCGGCGAACACTACCAGGGAACGAGAGTCAGAATCAATAGCCTCCAAATTGTGAGTGCTGAAGGATGGAACCCGGAAGAAACTTGGTCCAAACGCGGTAATATCAAAGTCACAGATGGTAATAACCACTTTTTCGCCCTCCGCCATCCCCGGAGAAATATAGGCCCTGTCCCCACTGGTGTCTTTGATGCGATTGGGATTATCAATCAGGAGTCTGGCTCTTCCACCTTGGGGAGTACCGGCTATGAACTTCTCATCCAGGAGGTAGTCGACCAAAGCCCTGTCCCTCAGTTGTACATAGACGCATCCAATGCTATGATACTGTGGACTGCTGAAAGCAGCGATTGGGTATTGGAAAGCGCATCCACTCCTGATGGTTCTTGGAGTGCCGTTGAAGTAATGCCCATCTTTGAAGAGGGAACCTATAAGGTCAAAATAGAATTCTCCCAGAAACAAAGTTTTTACAGACTGAGAAAGAATAAATAAACCGAGTTGAGTCTTCAGGAAATTCAACAGAAAAAACACCCGGCTCAGTCAGCTTTTACGCTGATTGAGCTCTTGGTTGTTATTGCCATCATAGCTATTCTGGCAGGATTGATTCTTCCGGCCTTGTCACGCGCAAGGGAGCAAGCAGTGGCGCTGCGTGTCCGGGGTGACTTGAACCAGATATCCATAGCACTCCTGATGTATTCCGATGATCACGAAGGCGCCGTGCCGCCCGTCCGTATTAATTGCAACACAGATTTATCCACCCATTGGTGCGAACTGCCCATTGAGCTTTCTGAGGGCGGCTATCTTCCACGCAGTGACAAGCCCGGAATGGCGGCACACATGGAGGACCTCTTCAATCGGGGCCACACCTACAAATATGCCACTCCGGGCCCCTGCCTTCTCAATGAATCATCCGGTACAGACTACCAGGTATGGGTTCCGGATGATTTCCCGATCTCTCAGAGCCAGACAGGTAAATACTATAACTCCCAGGAAAATTCACCCGTCAAATGGGTCGTTTGGAGTATGGGCCCCCGCCCAAGCAGCAGTGAAAGCCAACACGCCAAGGCTCCTCTTACTTCAGAGAGCTGGTATAAACGCACTGGCGGTGGAGGCATCCTGATGCAGGGCCTCCAAAATAACGGCCAGTGGATTAAGAGCCCCTAAACCCATGAAATTCGTTTATCTTTTTCTTTTCGGTCTTCTCTGTATCCTATCTCCGGGCTGCCAAAGAAACGTTCAGCAGTTTCCTGAACATGGCAGAGCTATCCTGGTGACAACATCCACCTTCGAATGCGCGGCTCGAGAATTTCTCGATACTGAGAATCTTCTCGTCGCCCGACTGAGCGAACCGGGAACCTGTCCGGGCCATTTTGATATTCAGCCCAGCCAGGCCTTGCTCATCAAACAATGCCCGGTCGTTGTCCGGTTTGGATTTCAATCCTCTCTCGATTCAAAAATCCGGGGAGTCGCCCAAGGTGAAAGTAAAAAAATTAAGGTCATTCCCGATGAACCGGGCCTATGTAAACCTGAAACCTATCTCAGTATCTGTCGGCAAATAGGCAAAATATTCCTGGACGAAGGTTGGATTTCCCCCGAGACTCTCAACACAAAATTGGAAGCACTCCAATCCCGCATAGCTCTGCTGACAGAAGAAGTCCAAGAACAGATCAAATCCAAAAAACTAAACGGCACTCCTGTTCTTGCGAGTCCTCATCAGAAATTTTTTTGCGAATGGCTCGGCTTGAGCGTTCCGGCCACCTTCAGCAATTCAGACCACTTCACAATTAACGATCTCCTCGAATCGTTTGAAAAAGGAACCTCGGCAAACATATCGCTCATCGTTGCCAACGAGGCTGAAGGCCGCCGGGTGGCAGACCTGCTTTCTGAAAAAATGAATGTTCCCGTTGTCGTTTTCGGTAACTTCCCGCAAATCACAGGAGACCATCCTTTCGACGAACTCTTAAAAAAGAATCTGGCCCAGATACTCTCTGCCGTGTGACAACTCAAGCCCAACACCCCGTTCCCGTCGTTCATTTATCGAACATCAAAGTCACCCTCGGAAAGAGGGATGTTCTTTCTGTAGACTCCTTCACCCTTCAGGAAGGCGAAATCTGCGCTCTCATGGGACCCAACGGAGCCGGGAAAACGACTTTTTTGAAACTCCTCCTGGGAATGATTCTTAAACAAACCGGAGGAACCATTCAGCTCTTTGGGCAGACCTTGAGCCCGCACAACCAGAAGCTTCTCCACCAATTGCGCCGCCAGGTGGGCTATATTCCGCAGCAATCACTGGTGGCAGGTGAGTTCCCCCTGACCGTGCGAGAAGCCGTTGCCACTGGCCGCTCGGCTACGATAGGTCTCTTCAAAAGGCTTCAGCCCGAGGACTGGCAGTCCGTAGACCATTGGCTTGAAGAGCTCGGCATTGCCAACCTGGCTGGACGGTGTCTAAGCGAAATTTCCGGCGGCGAACAGCGCAAAGTCATGATCGCACGTGCGATGGCCCAAAATCCGAGACTCCTCCTCTTGGATGAGCCCACTGCAAATTTGGATATGGGCTGGAGGGAACAAATCATTCAGACCATCCAGACACTCTACCAGCAAACCCGGATGACCTTCATTTTAGTCTGCCATGAGCTGGAAACGGTGCCTGCATGCTGTAGGCGAGTCGTATTGATCAACGAGGGAAAACTACAAGCCGATGGCCCTTTAGAAGAGGTCTTCACACCCCGGCGAATTCAAGAACTCTATGGATGCCAAATGAGCCTCTCTCACAGGAATGGCCGCTATTTTGCCATTCCCGATCCCATTCCTTCACCCCCTACCCTCTGACTTTGATGGATTTCTTCACCTCATACAACTCACTCCTCCTGTGGCTCCCTGCCCTTCTGTGCGGTTTTCTTTCCGGAACCACTTGCGGGACTTTGGGTGCCTTTGTGGTAGGTATGAGGATTCCCTTTATCGGTATCTGCGTAGCGCACGCAGCCTTGGCCGGAGCCGTCTTCGCCGCTCTTTTTGGGCTTGAGGGCCAGTGGCTGATGCTTCCTGCTCTGTTCACTTCGGGTTTAACAAGTCTCCTTCTGGGGGTAACCAATCCACGGTGGATAAAGATGGATGATAACGTGATGATGAGCGTTCTCTTTTCCGCCACGATGGGATTGGCCTTTCTCGGACTGGGCCTCTTTAGCATCATGGGCCGCACTGATGGAGACGTACGCACCCTTCTTTGGGGCAGCATCGCCTTTTGCCGCTGGTCTGATGTCTGGATTATGCTCTGCGTGGGAGCTCTCCTGGCGCTCTTCATCCTGGTTTTCTACAAAGAATTGCAGGCTATCTTATTCTCCCGGGAAATAGCCACCGCTTCCGGAATCCGAACGGGAGCCATTTGGGGCGGATTTCTTCTTCTGACGGCATTGGTTTTTACCGTCTCGCTTCAATCCGTGGGTGGATTAATGGTTTATAGCCTCGTGACAAACCCGGCCGCCGCCGCATTTCAGCTCACCCGTGGTGCCGCTCGCTGCATTCTCCTTTCAGCCTTTTTTGGAATGGTCAGTGGGTTAGGCGGCTTTCTAATCTCTGCTTGGACGGACCTCCCCAGTGGAGCCGTGATCGTCCTCTTGAGCTCCTCGATTGTCCTGCTCTCAGCTCTTTGGAGACTGGGTAAAAAGCGCTGAAATCGCCCCCTCAAATAAAAAAACGGTCTACTCCGTTAAGGATAAACCGTCTAAAAAAATTTCGAAAATAAAACCTAAACTAAACCGAGACTCTCTAGGCTTTCTCGGTCGGCTCCTGCAGCAGTTTTTCCACAAAGTTCGTGGCATAGTTGCCTCGACGAAATTGCTGATTGTTCAAAATCTTCTGCTGAAAATTCGCTGTTGTCTTAACGTCATTGATCATCAGCTCGCTTAAAGCGCGGGACATCCTCTCAATGGCATCTCCACGATCCTTGCCCCTGACAATGAGCTTACCCAGCAATGAGTCGTAATAAGGAGGAATCGTATAGCCGGCGTAAATATGACTGTCAAAACGAACACCACGCCCACCGGGGGTATAAAGCATTCGAATCGTCCCGGGACAGGGACGGAAATTGGCCGTGGGATCTTCTGCGTTAATCCGGCATTCAATGGCATGGCCCTGGGGCGCAATATCTCCCTTGATGCTTAAGGGCTTGCCTGCCGCGATGGCGATCTGCTCGCGCACGATGTCGACGCCGGTCACTTCTTCAGTAATCGGATGCTCCACCTGAATACGCTTATTCATCTCCAGAAAGTAAAATACCCCCTTCTCGTCTACAATAAATTCAACCGTCCCCGCATTCGTATACCGCGCCGCCTTTGCAACTGCGATAGCGGCCCGGCTCATCTTTTTACGCAGATCTTTGAACCTGGTGAGAATCAGCGGCGAGGGCGTTTCTTCGATCAGTTTCTGGTTCCTGCGCTGAATCGAGCAATCACGTTCTCCCAAGTGAACGACATTGCCCTTATTGTCCGCCAATATCTGAAATTCGACATGGTGAGAGACTTCAATGAACTTTTCGATATAGACGCCGCCGTTGCCAAACGCTTTTTCTGCCTCCGTTTTGGCAGCATGAAAATTGTTTACAAGAGAAATATCATTATGCGCCACGCGCATACCGCAGCCGCCACCGCCGGCCACGGCCTTGATCATCACCGGATAACCTATTTTTCGGGCAACATCCAAAGCATCCTCCCGGTTATCCACAATCCCGTCCGAGCCCGGAGGCGTAGGGACTCCGGCCTTCTTGGCCAGAAGCCGACTCACAGCCTTATCCTCCAGCGCATTCATCGCTTCGGAGCTCGGTCCGATAAACTTGATATTGCAGTTTTCGCAGACATCCGCAAAGTGAGCATTCTCCGAAAGAAGACCATACCCCGGATGTATCGCATCCACATCGGTAATCTCCGCCGCGCTGATAATGCGGTCAATCCTCAGGTAACTCTCTGAAACAGGTGCTTTGCCAATACAAACCGCTTCATCAGCCAGCTGGACATGCATGGAGTTGGCATCCGCTTCGGAATAGATCGCAACCGTGCGAATATTCATCTCTTTACAGGTGCGAATAACACGTACCGCAATCTCGCCGCGGTTTGCAATCAAGATTTTCTCAAACATAGGATTCGATGAAGAAAAAAGAAGAAAAGAGTCTCTATCTAATTAGGCTTGATTCTGAAAAGAACTTGTCCGAATTCGACCGGCTTGCCATTCGTGGCAGCCACCTCAACAACCGTACCTCGGACCTCTGCCTTGATCTCATTCATCACTTTCATGGCCTCCACAATACAAATGACTGTATCCGGATTCACTTGAGTGCCGGGCTCCACAAAAGGGGCTGAGTCCGGAGAGGGCGACTGATAGAAAGTCCCGACCATAGGCGCCTTGACCTCAATAAGCATTGAAGCCTCGACCGCATCTTCCTCTTCCTTGGGATCAGGAGACCGGGAAGAGCCTTTGCGCCCCGCTCGTGCCGTCATGCGCGGAGCTTCAGTGAATTCTTCCTCCACCTCCACATCAGCGCGGCCAATGGCACGCTTCAGTTTTACTTTGAAGCCCTCATTCTCCAGTTCGAACTCCGATAGAGAGTTGAGCTTCATTAATTCAATCAGCGACTTGATGTCTTTTATGTCCAAAATTTAAACACCCCGGCGATTATTCATCGCTCCGCTCAGGGTTTAGCGACCACATTCCTGGTAAATCGTGCCACTGCCTCCAAGGCCAGTAGGTAGCTACCCACACCGAACCCACAAATAACTCCCGCACAAACAGGAGCAATATGGGACTTGTGTCGAAACTCCTCCCTCGAATAAACATTCGACAGGTGAATCTCCACTGTAGGCACGCCCGCGCTGCTGATAGCATCACGCAAGGCTATGCTTGTATGAGTATAAGCGCCAGCATTCAGAACAATCGCATCACTTCTTCCTCGCGCCTGGTGAATCCAATCTACCAGCTCGCCTTCGTGATTGCTCTGACGGAACTCTACCTCAATGCCAGACTGAGACGCCCTTTCCTTGACCTCCCGCTCAATATCGCCCAACGTAGCTTTGCCATAAATCGTTGGTTCGCGAACACCAAGCATGTTCAAGTTAGGCCCATTCAGATAAAGTACCCTCATGGCGCTGGGAATTCTAACAACCCCGAGGTGGCTCGTCCACAAAAATCTTGGCCTTCTTTCTGGCGACTTCCAAACGCCTGAAGTTTCGTATTTTACTCATTGCATCAGCAACAAAAACACTTGACCCGTTATGACATGCAAACTAGGCTCTCCCCGAGTCGCAAGACTGACATCTTCTCATAAGGAGCCCGGTTCCAAACAACCTGTGTTCCTCGTTAATCGATATACAATGCATTCGGTTCATATAAAGACCTTTGGGTGCCAAATGAATAAGCGCGATTCGGAGGCCTTGGCCTCCCGCCTCTCCTCTCAAGGGTATCTGCTCACAGATTCAGAGCAATCTGCCAACGTCATCCTCCTCAACACCTGCAGTGTACGTGACGGCGCAGAGCAAAAAGCTTTGAACAAAATGAGGATGCTGATAGGCAAGGCCGGCCAACAGCCCCGAAAACCCCTGTTTGGCTTCCTGGGCTGTATGGCTCAGGCTCATGGCGAAAAGTTACTTGAAGAAATCCCCGGCCTGCAAATCGTCCTGGGTACCCACCGCAGCCACAAACTGCCTGAGTATCTCGATATGCTCTTCAAAGGTGAGAAAGAAAAAATTGCAGATTGTGGAGCGATGGACGCCCCTCCGGTTTTCCTCAAAGATCATGGTGTTCTCCAGGAAGGCTCTGAATTTCCCCTTGTTTCCGCTTTTGTCAACATCATGCACGGATGCGATCAGCACTGCACCTATTGCATCGTACCCGAAACAAGAGGCAAAGAATTCAGCCGTCCCATTGCTGAAATCGTCGATGAATGCCGTTCTTTGGCCCGAAATGGCGTCAAAGAGGTAACCTTGCTGGGCCAGATTGTCACCAGCTATGGCAAGCGCCTGATCTCAGCTTCACCCGAGGGACTTTCTCCCTTCGTTCAACTGTTGGAGGAAGTGGAGAAGGTTGAAGGATTGGAGCGCATCCGCTTCACATCTCCTCACCCCAAAGGCTATGGACTGGACCTTGTAGAAGCCTATGGCCGGCTGAGCAAACTCTGTGAGAGTGCTCATATCCCCCTCCAGAGTGGAAGCAATAGGATTTTGAAAGCCATGCGCCGCGGTTACACCGCCGAGCGCTTCCTTGAAATCCTATCTCAACTTCGCTCTGTCCGACCCTCCATTGGATTGGTCACGGATATCATTGTCGGCTTTCCCGGTGAAACGGAAGAGGACTTCCAGGAAACCATGAACCTCGTCCGCACTGCCCGATTTGATAACGCTTTTATTTTCAAATATTCTCCACGCCAGAACACTCCGGCAACAGAAATGCCTGAGCAGGTTCCCATGGAAATACGTGAAGAACGGCACGCCAGACTTCTGGCACTCGTTAATGAAATCGCCAAGGAGTCTTATCAACACAAAGTGGGCGAAACTATGGATGTTCTGGTGGAAGGACTAAGCCGCCGCAACGTAAATCGCTTGCAGGGCAGAAGCCGATGCAATAAGATTGTCCTCTTTGAGGGCCCTTCTGCCTGGGTGGGAACTGTCCGGAAGTTTCGGATTGTCCGTGCCGGCCAGTACTCTCTCTATGGCGAACCGATTGAAACGGAAGATAATTAAATGATAACGCTCTCTACTCTCTCAGTTATCCTGGGAATCTTGTTGCTGGGCTCTTCGGCTTTTGTCTTTGCAAAGCCCGAAACATGCAAACGTCTCCTTTTATCCTTCCCTCGCTCTCTGCCTTGGGGCTATTTCTTCCTGGTCGTGAGTTCAGTCTGGTTCCTCTGGTACTTCCAAAATGAGGATATCACCGATTTCGCCCAATTGAAGAAGCCGATGTTCGTTCTTTTTATCGTTCTGGCTATAGGTGTCGGGCTTTTCGTAAAAGATTTTCTGGCAGTACGTTCCTATTCAATTTTTCTCTTTTTGGTCGCTAAACTGATTTACGACACAGCCCGTTATGCAGACAGCTCCTGGGCTGTACTTTTCCCCAGTGCAGCAACAGTGTTGGTTTTCTTTGGAATCTGGTTCACTGCCGTCCCCTGGAAAATGCGCGATCTCCTGAATTGGATTTCTGCCTCTACCCTACGCTTGAAAGCATTGGCCGGGGCCCGAGCCGTCTTGGGTCTGGCGTTCCTGATTCTGGGAATTCTCAAAATTCATTAGTCTTTTCGGCCAGAATAGGCTTGAGAGCTCGCCCGGGATTTCCGATACTTCCGGACGTGATGAAAAGAACGTTAGAAAGATGTTGGAAGAAAATATCTTCGAGGAGTTTTTCTCCGAAAATGGCCTCCCTTGCCCCGCTCCTACTGGCTTTCGCAATCCCTTTCCCCGCTCAAAACGCTTTGGCGGACACAGAATTAGTCCCTTTTATTCTCCCCTGGGATGACACCTCCAAAACGGTTGTCAGCGCCGCGGGTCTCAATTCACCCATCGC
>DBPU01000018.1:0-8215 GCA_002305615.1 Verrucomicrobia bacterium UBA1412
GGCTTCATCTCCGAAAGTCACCACTGCCTTGTAAGTGCCGTTCTTCAGATTATTAAGGTAGGGCTGAAGTTTTTGCTGAGGGGTTGTGAGCTGATCATGACCACTGTTCGCGTTGAGCTCGAGCTGGGAAAAAAAACAGGAGTATTCGCTGTTATTCTGCATTTCCCGCATGAAACTCCAAGCGATATCATAGTGATGCAGAGAGGCGAGGGTATACGAGTAAACCAGGAGGAACTCTTTGGTTTGACCCTTCAGAGGCACCTGTGCGGAAAGCTTTGCCGGAGATAAAAAGAAAAGGAAAACGACGACACATAAGGCCGACGCCCATGAACAAGGGGAAAGCAGATTGCGCAATATACTACCTTCTTTTCTCATCAATTATCTTTCAAAGAAGGGGAGTCAGGAATCAAAGCCCCAAGAATCGGCTTCACCCACTGCCCATTTTTCACATCAAAGACGATAAAATCAGAGTCAAACTGCCAGTATGCCCAGCTCAAGCCCATTTTCTCAGCGGTCCGACAGACCGAGTCGGTGTAGCGAACCCGGCTCTCCATCGGGGCTTTTTCATAAGCGCCGAACTCTCCCAGGTAGACTTGGCGATTATTTTCCAGTGCCCAGTTCTGCACCTTCTTGAAGTGCTCAGTAACGGCGGCCAAATCCGCCTCGCTTCCCCAGGTGACGCCGCTGGTCTCCTGCAATTCCTTACCGGCCCAGCTGGCTCCCTGATGGGTGAAGCGCATCGGCAGATAATAGTGAACCGTGACGATGATGTTCCTATCTTTACCGGGCAGATTCAAAGTATCGAGCTTATCAATGCTGTTCCACTGGGTAGGTCCGATCACGACCGGGCGCTCGGGGTTGTTCTTGCGGATAATTGCCAGAGCCTCCTTGTAGTAAACCTCCCACAAGGCGGCATCAAGCTTATTATGGGGTTCATTCAAAATCTCAAAAATAACCCGGTTGGAGTAACCCGAGAATTTGTCGGACATGGCTTCCCAGAAGGCGATGAATTTTGCCTTGTTCGCCTGCGGTTCTTTACTCAGTGTCTGGAATTCGTGTAAATCAATGATGATTTTGAGGCCGTTGCGCAGCGAATTATTCACGATCCAATCCAGCGTCGACTCCCAGCCTTCGTTGAACTTGATTTTCCCTTCCGATTCGGTCATGTGGCGGAATGGATGGAGGTTCAGCCGGACGTGGTCGAAGCCCGCCGCCTTGATTTTGGGGAAGAAATCCTCCTGGAAACGCCGTTTTTCGAATTGATCCCAGATCGGGTCATAACCCAGGACGTTCACACCGCGCCCTAAAACCAGAGGCTGGGGCGTCATGGCATTTTGAACCTGAACTGACGCCGCAGAATTGTGTTCTTCAGAACCTGCTGCAAGGCCGGTAGATACAAATACAGCCGTAAGTGTCATTGCGCATACAGTCGCGCACACCCACGAATAAAAACTTTTAGTATTCATTCTCGAGTATTTCCTGTTAAATCGTTGTTTTTCTTATTGTTATAGGCTATCGCAGTATCTTGTGTGGTTATCCTGAGTCTATTTAATCTTTCTATCTCTTGATAATCAGCCTCGGGATCGCTCTGGAAGAGGAATTCTCCTGAGCGGCTCCCCGGGTCGGATTTTCTGGTAAAAGGGAACGAGCCGGAGCCGGTGCAGATAAGGCTCCGGAAAGGATGCCGTTGGGCTGAGAGCTGCCGGGCAAAGCGATTCGCGCGGGAGAGCTCACGCCTGCTGCAGCGGGGTTGAGCCCGGGAATCCCGCCGCCCGAGCCGCTGATAATAGCCCGATTCCCCGGCAAACCTGACATGGAAGCTCTGCTGCCCGTCGGCGAAGAAATCATGGCTCTGAAATCATTGATGCGCTGATCGCCCGATTTAGACGAAACCAAAGAGTCGGCTCCGGGGCTCGTCCGGCTTTGAGGTATAACCGGGAAGCTGCCTGAGAATCCACCCAAAGTGTTATTATTGGCTGAAAAAAGGGGATTATCCGGGGTCAGGAGATTATTGCCGGTATAGAGCGGCTTATCCGCAAAAGAGAGCGAAGAGGTCTTGGAATCGAAGGGGGATTTCTCCTGATAGGTTTGTGAGTCATTTTCCGAATCCGCATAGGTCTTTGCATCAGAGTCGGATTGAGAATCCGATCGATTATCCCCCCTTTGACCGGAGGAAGCAGAGTCCGTACGGCCGTCCGCCATCCGGGAAGAGTCGTTGTCGAAGGATGAACTTGTGCTATCACCCTTCATGGCACGGTAGAGGAGCAGTGTTTTTCTATCCTTCAGAACGATGCTCTCCATGGTCTCTTCTTCGTAATCTTCATCTGAGCTAAGAGAGGAGTCCTTTGATTTCGTGGCATCCTGCTCAACCATTTTCACGATATCCTCGGTGCTTCCATAGGCCCAGGTATCCTCACGTTCCCTTTTCTCCTGCAGCCGTTTGCGCTCTGCCTTGGTGAGCTGCCGGTTCCCGCTGCCCCGGGATTGACCTCCCAGGAGCGGCATATATCCCTGTTGAGCCAGGGCGCTGTCGCCGCCGACATATTCCTCTTGGGCTTCTTCTTCTTCAGTCGGCTTGGGCAGGTTAATTCCGCTGTTGCTCGTTTCGCTCAAAATCGAGGGAGTTGCACTGGACCAGGAGTCTGCTGAGCGGGCAACCAGAGTACGGGAGGAGGGTTTTGCGGGTGTTTGTTCTTCCACTACAGGCAATTTATCCGCATTCCAAAGCTTTTGAATCTTCGAAATAGCAGGCGCTGCCAGCACGGCCAGCGCGCCCAGCGCCAGTACATAACCGGTGGCGGGTAAAACCAATTTTAAAAATTTTTCTTTTGGTGAAGAACTCATAATTTCAAAAACCAGTATGCTGCAAACCAAGAAAATCTATTTGAAAAAAAACTCGTCTGCAAGAAAAATTTTACATCCATCTATTTAACATCTTAAAATTCAAAGACTTGCGGTTATAAAAAAATCTTATAACCCGTCTCTTAATAGTCCTCAGCTGATGACTTTCCGCTCCTGCACCAGAGCCTGGAATGAGTGCCCCAGATATTGGGGGTGAATCAGGGTCTTCAACGCCTGTACCGGGAGTGTCAGCATGTTGCCGTTTTCCGCAGGAGAATTCTCCTGAGTGGATGCGGCGAGCCTCACTCTGTTTTCGCTTTGCAAATCGCGGATGATCCCCATGAGGAAGCGCTCCTGCGAAATCAGTTCCAAGGTTTTCATTCCGAGGGATTCTCCCGTTTCAATGAGGTGATCCCAGTGGACTGCGCTGCTCAGATCGGTCAGGCCCGGTTTCTCGAGCCAGTTATCCAAGAGCCGGTGAGAGCGTATTGCCCGGACTGTCGATGCAGGCTTGAGCCCCCCGGCCAGCTCGGCGTCGGTGACACCGTAGTCCAGAGCAAAAGCCAATCCTGACCTGAGGAGTGAGCAAGCTTCATGCCACCATTGTGCCGCCGAGGCGGAGTACTCCATTCGATAACCTGCGGGGAGCTCATCAACGGCCAGTCGTGCAATCGCTTCGGGAAGACAAGCCTCATGTTTGCAAAATTGGAAAGCGGCTGGTTCCTCTCCGCGGATGACTTTGAGCTCGAGCCAGTTGCCGGAGGCGTCTTTTTCAAAAAGCCTGCAGGGGAAGGCATCCAGGAGCTCATTGGAAAAAATAATGGCGGCCAGAGGCTCCTTGTAATCGGAAAAGGAGCGCTTCCATTTCACTTGCGGGAAGCCGGACAGCGTCTTTTCCTGCCAGGCCCGGCGGGTGTCCGAGGGCTCAATAATATGGTATTCCAGGGGCAGGGGAAGTTTGAAATGGGCTGCGTGTTCGAGAATATCCCGTGCCAGGGTGCCCGCATGTGCACCGGCCTCGATCCAGACCCAGCGGTCCATCCAGTCGATCTTCTGCGACCAGGAGAGGAGCTTCTCTGCCAGGAGTTTGCCAAAAAGCGGACCCGTTGAAACGCTGGTATAGAAATCCCCGGCCTTGCCCAGTACGTCCGGGCGCCGCTCATAGTAACCCAGATGCGGGTGGTAGAGGGCCAGCTCCATGTAACGCTCGAAGCTGATGGGGCCGTTATTCTGAATCTCAGCGGCGATTTCTCGTCCCAAGTCAGGCTCAGCGTTGGTGGAGATGGTAGTTTCTATTTTTTCGCTCATGGTTCAGCTTGTTTCCGGGTGAACAGAATACAGTTGTTCCGATGAATTGGATTTGACGGGTTTGAAACTCCAGGCTGTAGAGTAGCACCCCTAATCCTCTGGAATTCTCCCATGTTCCTCTTTTTTAGCAAGTTTTTTTTACCATCAGGCAATGGACGATGTATCCGGAAAGAACAAAAGGATTTATTGAACGGCATCGCCGCAACTGATATAAGGAGTGAGCATAATGGCAAGGAGCCGTTTAGATATAGAGCTGGTCAACCGCGGTTTGATCCCCAGCCGTGAAAAGGCGAAGGTGGCGGTTCTGGCTGGCAAGGTGATGGTCAATGGCCAGAAGGCCGCCAAACCGAGCGACTGGGTTCATCCGGAGGATGAGCTCAGCCTGAGTGAACCCGAAAAATACGTGAGCCGCGGCGGCTTCAAGCTGGAGCATGCGATTCACTCCTTCGGCATCAAGCTCTCTGAGAGCACCGTGGCGATGGATATCGGAGCCTCCACGGGGGGCTTTACCGATTGTCTTCTCCAGGAAGGTGCCGGCAAAGTCTATGCCATTGATGTGGGGCAGGGGCAGCTGGCCTGGAAGCTCCGGCAGGATGAACGCGTGGTCGTTATGGAGCGGCTTAATGCCCGTTTCCTGGATCGCTCCCATTTCGACGAGCAGTTCCGGGGTGCCGACATCATCGTAGTGGATTGCTCCTTCATTTCTCTTCGGCTGATATTGCCGCCTATTATTCCTTTTCTGAAGCCCGACGGACGCATCGTGGCCTTGATCAAGCCGCAATTCGAGGCCGGCAAGGGAGAAGTCGCCCGCGGTAAAGGAGTGATCAGCGACCCGGAAATCCACCAGCGGGTTCTTGTAGAGCTGGAAGAATTTTGTAAAACTCTCCCCAGCATCCGCTGGGGCCAGGTAGTGCAGTCCCCACTTCTGGGACCGGCCGGCAACAAAGAGTTTCTGGTTTATCTGGATACGGAAAAGAGCAGCAGTTAACGAGATGAAAACAATTGAAAAAATCGGCATCATTGCCAACCTGGAAAAACAGAACGCACCCGAAATGATAGGCCAGGTTTTGGAGCAGGTCCGCTCCCGGGGCTTATGCTGCGCCAGCGAAAGCTCCATGGTCGGCTGCTGCGACCTGGGCGATATCCAAATTTTTCCCTCTCCGGCGGAACTGGCCCGCAACGTCGATCTCCTGGTAGTGATCGGCGGCGACGGCACCATGTTGAGAGTGGCCCGCCAGATAGCCGGCACAAACGTTCCTCTCCTGGGAATCAATGCCGGACGGCTGGGCTTCCTCACCCAGATCACTTCCGATCAGATAGAAAGGGCTTTTGACCAGTTGGAATCCGGCGAGTATGAGCTCGAATCCCGCTGCCTTCTCTCGGGCGAAGCCAAAATCGGCCCGGAGGAGATTCACGAAATTGCGCTCAATGATTTTGTCCTCTCCCGCGGTATCAAATCGCGCATGATTGAGCTGGAAGTTTTTGTGGATGAACAGTTTGTCGCACGTTATTTGTGTGATGGGCTCGTGATCTCGACTCCCACCGGTTCGACCGCCTATTCGCTGGCGGCCGGTGCCGGCATTATTATCCCCAATGCGGAGGTCTTCTCCATTTCGCCTATCTGCCCCCATTCATTCCAAAACCGGACCGTCGTGGTCAATAATTCCTCGACGATTGTCGTGAAAGTTCGCTCCGAGAAGCTCCAGACGATCCTTTCGGTGGATGGTCAGGAACACTTCCCCATGAACCGGGGAGATGTCATTATTTGCAGGCGGAGTGAGAAAAAAATCTTTCTGGTTCGTTTCCCGGGCACCTCGTTTTTCAGTACGCTTCGGGAAAAACTTCAATGGGCCGGATAAATTTAAATTATTTTCTGACTTAATCTTGCGTTTAGCGCGATTTGCATGTAGAGTACGTCTACTATGCAAAAAGCAGCTGACAGTTCTTCAGATACCACCCGCCGCGGGAGAAAGCCTCTTTCGATTTTTCTGGGCGTGGTTATCCTGGCGGCTCTGGCGACGGGGGCTTGGTATGTACTTGAAAATATAACCGGCCGCAAAGCTTGGGAGAGCTATGTGAGCCAGGCCAACGCTCAGGTGGATTCCGCCAATGGCGGTGCTGTTTCCCCTGAACGTAAATTTCTCTGGTTTAAGGGGATTATTCCTGCGGAAATTCCCGACGAGAAGAATTTTGCCACTCATCCCTACTTGAAATGGAATTTCGAGAGGTTCTTCACTAATAAAGCAACACTTTCCGAAGCCGAGCAGCGTGACGAACAGCGTTGGGATTCTTTCATTTCCGGGTCTCCCAGTTCTACTTATCGCAATAAATGGATTCCCTCTTTGGTGAGTCTGCGCCGGGCCAATTTGGCCGGGGTGTTCGGGCCGACCCTCAAGGAAAAGTTAATGAAGCTCAGGTCAAAGGGGAGTACCCAGACCAATGAGCCGCCTCCCACTCTTGAGGAGGCTTTGAAGCTCTGTGACGAGAAGTTCGAGCCGAACCGGGCTCTATATGAGGAGCTGCGTCAGTACCTGAAAGAGAGGCCGCAAGCCCGTTTTCCCATTCGATATCAGGATAACTTCGATATGCCCCTGCCGCATCTGGCCACGATCAAAGGTATGTCTACCTATGCGGCGGCGTTTGCCTGCATGAATCTTGCCCGAGGACAGAGCCAGGAGGCCCTGCAGGAAATCCTCTACATGCTGGACCTGGGAGATACGCTCGCTCCGGAACCCTTAATTGTAACACAGTTGGTTCGGGTATACATCTGCACAACAGGTATGGATATCCTCTGGGAGGGACTGGAGGCTGAGGCTTGGAATGCGGAGCAATTGCAGCAACTCCAGGAGCGGATCAGTAAGGTAAGCTTCTGGGATGGCGTAAAACTGGGTCTTATGGGTGAGAGAGCCTGCATGAACGAGGCGTTGGCTCAGAACCCGCGCCGTATGGATTTTATGAAAGAAAAGCTGAATTTGCCTCAAATTTATGAGATAAGCGAATATGAGGTTAAATTCAAAAAAGTGAAAGCCAATCTGCGGCCGATCGGCTGGTATTACCGCGACCTTCTGCAGTTTAACCTCCTGATGGATTCCATGCTCTCTATCCTGGATGATGGCGCCCGGAGTAACAGGCCTGAGGTGATTACCGAAGCCTTCAAAGAGTTCGATTCCTATATGGACCCCGACTCGAGGATGAAGTTTACCCGGCTGATTGCACTCTATGAGGACAACCTCCACTTTAAAGCGTGTTTCGAGAAATTGGCCTATCATCAATTTTTTATCCAGGCCGCGGAGGTGGCTTGCGCTTTGGAGCGCTATCGTCTGGCCAATGGCAGCTATCCCGATTCGCTCAAGGCATTGGGAGAGCTCATGCCCGAAGATAAAATCCCCCGCAGCTGGGTCGATGGATCTCCACTTCAGATCCGCTTGACCGATAAGGGCTACCAACTTTGGGCCAAGGCCTGGAATTGGGAGAGTCAGAGTACTGCGTTTGTGGATTCCGAGCTCGATAAGATTCCTACAAAAGGGGAGTGGGTCTGGGAAATCAAACGATAACTTTTGCTCTTCAGGTTGGAATTGTGTTTGGATGAATTATGGGTATCATTCAACAGAGATGACGTGCTATGCAGCAAACTGATAAAAGCTGTTCAACCTCCGGCTGCCCTCTTAAAAAACCGTTTCTGGTTTTCGTAGGGGTGGTTCTCCTGGCGGCTCTGGCGGCTGGGGCCTGGTATGGGCTGCAAAATATAACTGGCCGCAAAGCCTGGCAGAGCTATGTTCGCATGTGCGGCGGCTGGGTGGATTCGGTGGATGCGGAGGATTTCGTGGTCCCCAGTTCCCCCAAACGCAATTACATCTGGATGAAAGGGGTAATACCGCCTCCGATTGCCGACGAGAAGAATTTCGCCACTCATCCCTACTGGGGATGGATTTTCAGGGCTGCCGCTCACCCGGAGGGCGAGGAGGGTCTGCTCAAAGAGCTCACGGGAGAGGATAAGACCACTGCAGAGAGGTGGCGTTCTTTCCGGACAACGGCTCCTGATCAACGCAATGACTGGTGCCCCTCG
>DBPU01000018.1:8245-15292 GCA_002305615.1 Verrucomicrobia bacterium UBA1412
CCCCACTCTTGAGGAGACTCTGGGGCTCTGGGACAGGATGCTCGAGCCAAACCGTGCCGCGGTTGAAGAGCTGCGCCGGTACCTGAAAGAGAGGCCTGAATGCCGTTATCCTATTCAATATATTCAGGATAACCATGGTTTATTCTTGAAGCCTCTTCTTCCGCATCTGAGCGGGCTCAGAAACCTGGCTCTCTACCCAAGCGCTTTGGCCCTTATCCATCTTGCTCGCGGGGAATCGGCTCAGGCTCAGGAGGATATTCTCTATCTTCTGGACCTGGCCGATACACTCCGGCGGGAGCCTTTCCCCATTAGTTTGGCAGTCCGAAGGAATATCAGCAAAATGGCACTGGATGCTCTCTGGGAGGGGATAGAAGCCCAGGCCTGGAGTGCTGAGCAATTGCAAGAGCTCCAGGAACGCTTCGGGAAGGTCAACTTCTGGAACGACCAGAAGCTGAGTATCATGGGGGATAGAGCCGCCCACAACCAGGAGCTTGCCGTCGACCCCCGCTGGATGGAGGTGCTGATCAATCAAGTCTTCGCACCGCCGGAAACGTTTATTGAACCGGGTTCGGAAAGTTTCTTCGAAACGGCAAAAATGCGTCTGCGTCCCATCGGCTGGTATTACCGCGAGCTCCTGGAGTTCAACCTCATGACGGATTCCCTGCTCAATATCTTTGACGACGAGGACCAGCGCTATAAGCCGACCGAGCTCGCCGAAACCTTTAAAACGCTGAATTACTACCGGACCCCCGACTCCGGGGCAAAGTTCGCCAGATTGATCATCGCCAGTGGGAGGCTTCAGGATAATGAAAATACCTTCTGCAGTGTGGCTTACAATCAGTTTTTGCACCAGGCAGCGGAAGTGGCTTGCGCTTTGGAGCGGTACCGCCTGGCCAACGGGCGTTACCCGGCCTCGCTCAAGGCGTTGGGAGAGCTCCTGCCCGAGGAGAGCCTCCCCCGCGATTGGGTCAATGACCGTCCGCCCCAGATTCGCCTGACCGATACCGGCTACCTGCTCTGGTCAGCGGGCTGGGACCGCAAGGATGACGGCGGCACGAGGTCTCAGGAAGCCGGAGCTCCGGCCGAAGGCGACTGGGTCTGGGAAATCAGCCGATAAATCGATAACGGGGATACATTTCCCCAAACTCCCGAGATGATGAAAATTCAGGTAATTGAAGGCGATATTACCCAATGTAGGGTGGACGCTATTGTGAACGCCGCCAACCGCTCACTCCTGGGCGGCGGGGGAGTGGACGGTGCCATCCACCGTGCCGCGGGGCCCGAGCTCATGGATGAATGCAGCGGCCTGGGCGGATGCGAAACCGGTGAAGCCAAGATAACGAGCGCTTACCGCTTGCCGGCGCTCTACGTCATCCACACTGTCGGCCCCGTCTGGAGCGGCGGAGACCGGAAAGAAGCCGAGCTCCTGAGGAGATGCTACCGGAACAGTATGAAGCTGGCCCGGGAGGCCGGCTGCGCCAGTATCGCCTTCCCGGCGATCAGTACCGGAGTTTACCGCTATCCGCTCCAGGAAGCCGCCCGGGTAGCGGTTAGCGCCCTGATGGAGTATTTCCGTGAGAATGAATCGGATATGGAGGTTTTTCTGGTTTGTTTTGATTCCCGCAGCGCGGAGGCCTTTCGTACCGCTCTGGAAGAAAATTCGATTCATCCTCAGTAATTTCCTTTTAACCAAACGGGTCCTGTTTTTGATACCTTCTTTCAGGCTGGGGTAGGGGGCTGTTCTGTGAGGGTGTTCCCGGGGCTTCCCGCTAATCTACCTTCGATTTTTTGTTATCCCGTAATTATTCCTTTTATACTTGCTATTATTTTGGGTTGGACGTAAAATCGCCGTGTTGTGGGATTACAAGGTTTTTTATTCGTCTGTTTTTAAAAAAAGAAGAGGTGAGGAATCTTGATAAAGCCCAGTCGAGTACAATTAAACAGTAGCAAACAACGTTATGACTAGAACTAAGTATTGGACAAAAACCACACTGGGATTCGCTGCGGCGTTTCTGGTGGCGGCAGCTTCCGCTTCTGCGGCTGATCTGCTTTTGGATTTCCAATTCAACGAAGGTGAGGGTTTGACCTCCCGGAGTAGTGTTGGAGATGTCACGGTGAGTCTGGGTACGGAGATCGATCCCGCCTGGACGCCAACGGGTGTCTTGGAGGCTCCCTCCGGTTTGCCTAATGATCGGGCCGCCCTTTTTGATGGGCATGGCTGGCTGTATGGCGAGTACAGTGCAGAGCCGATAGATTTGACACAGCCTCTCACCTGGGAAGGCTGGATTTATGTGGATAAGGAGAGCACCAAAACTTTCCAGGATTACTTTAACCTGGGCGACACCCTCAAAGTGGGCGTAACCACTGATCACAATTTCGTGCTTACTTTCCGCGCGGTTGAGGATGTTATTTCCGATATCGTGGTGCAAGCCGATGAAATCTCGGGCAGCTATTGGACCCACCTGGCCTGCTCCTGGGCCCCCACCGGCGGTTATACTCCGGGAACGGGTATCGTTCGTTTCTATCAGGATGGAATCCTGATGCAGGAAGTTGATACGGCGAGCCAATTCCGTCCCTACCAGGCAAACATCCTCTCGGTTGGCGCCAGCAACACGGGCGGCTCTCTCTTCCAGGGTAAAATGGACCGCGTTCGTTTGCACAAAGCCCTTCTGACGGATGCGCAACTGGATTCGGATGCAGCCAATCCCAAGCCGATCACGGCCAATACGGTAATTGCCTATGAGTTCAACGAGGAAACCGTTCCTTTCCTGAGCGCGACCTCCCCGGCTCTGCCTCTTGAAAGCGGAACCGAAAAGATGGGTGACGTTCGCCAGGTTTATTTCTCCGAGAGCACTCCGCCTCGGGATATCGACCCCAGCATTACGAACGATTTCTCTGTCTATGTGGATAATGCCGGCGTGACCGACTATGCCCGCAAGTATGGCTACTTCAAGACCGATACGATTGACTTCGGCGATCAGACCGATCCGAGCTTCTCCATGGAAGCCTGGTTCAAGGGTCTGTCCAAGAGCACTGTCAAGCAGGTCTTCTTCCAGCTCTGGAGCAGCCCGACCGGTAAGTGTCCGCGTATTGCCTTTGCGATCAGCGTTGACTTCACAATCTATCTGACGACGATGGGCATTTTGGATATCGAAACCGGTGTCAAGATCCCTGAGGATGGCGGCTGGCATCATATTGCCTGTGTGTATGATCATCCTGCAGGCAAGATATATGTCTATCTGGATGGTAAGTTGGGCGGCGAGGTGAATTATAACAGAGGCGTGAATTTTGCCACTCAGGCTGATGGCGCCAACACTTATACACCCGACGTGGATGACAGTAACTGCGGTATGGTCGGTGCCGAGCATACCGGTTACGCTCCTTTCAGTGGTTATGTGGATCGTCTGCGTTTCTACAAGGGCGTCCTGGCTCAGGCTGACCTGGATTATGAATATTATGGCGACCCGATCATCGCTCCTATCGTGTCAACTCACCCCAGTTCCTTCAAGGTTCCCACCGACACGAAGGTGGCCTTTAATGCGAAGATCGTAGGTACCGGTGTCGGTACTGCCCCTCTGGACCTGAGGTTCCCCATGAGCTATCAGTGGTACAAAGACGGTGTGGCGATCGAAGGTGCAACCACCCCCGTTCTCGAAGTGATTGCGGCGGAAGCGACCCTGGGTAAATACAAATTGACTGCCACCAACGAAGCCGGCAGCATCACGACCAATGAGGGTACGCTCTCTCTGGAAGAGACTCCGTTTAATTCCGAGATGATCCTGGACTATCAGTTCAATGAAGGCCAGGGTTACTCTGCCGCCAGCAGTGTGGGTGGGGCAGCCGCTCAGGTTTCCTTTGGCGAAGCTTATTCAGCCGACTTCCATCCCCAGTCCTCCGATGAAACTCCTTCGGGCATTGTGGGTGATAAGAGCGTCTCCTTTGGCGGAATTGGCTGGCTCATGGGTTACACCACTGAGCTCTATGACCTCACTCAGCCTCTCACCGTGGAAACATGGCTCTACATTGATCCGCTGAATGACAAGACCTATGAAGGGTTCTTCACCTACGGCCGTACAATCAAGTTGGGTTGCGATAATAATCACAACCTGGTCTTCACCATGTACGGAGTCGCGGACGTTGTCAGCACGTCGATTATGCCCCAACCGGGTGTATGGACGCACGTAGCCGCAGCATGGGAACCGGGCGTCGGTGTCACATTCTATCAGGATGGCATGCTCATGGATATCGTGGAAGCGACCGGAGCCGCAGGCGCACCTGCAGTTGAAAATACCAACCTTTACCGGATTACAGTCGGTTCCGAATCAACGGGCAACCCGACCTGGGGTAAACTCGACCGCACACGTCTGCATCGCGGGCTCTTGACTGATGCCCAACTCGACAGCGATCCCAGCAATCCCAAGCCGACAACGGCCAATACGCTGCTCTCCTTCGACTTCAATGAAGCCGGAATGCCTTTCTCCAGCTCCATAGCCCCGGTTGCGGTTCTGGATCAGGATGGCGGTGAGATAGCTGCTGAAGGCAGAGTCGTGCAGTGGAGTCCTGATAACCCCCTGAGCAAAGTGGGCGATTACTCGACTTATTTCAATGGGACCGCATTCGGCACGATTGCCAAGGATTACGTTCAGTTGAACCAGGATGATCCCAGTTTCACAGTGGAAACATGGGTTAAGGGTGAGCCTCAGACCGCTCGCAAAGTCCTCTTTTCGAACTATGGAATGGGTCGTTTCTCCTTCTCCATCAATACGGATTACAGTGTCTTCGCTACCACTTACGGTGTCGCGGACAATTCTTCCACGGCCAGAATCCCCCGGGATGGCAAGTGGCATCACATCGCCTTCACGCTCAATAAGGCGGCGAGCATGATTTACTTCTTCGTGGACGGTGCGCTCTGGGATCAGAGAGCCTACACGGGCACAGTGAATTTCGCTCCGGAGAATACCGAAAGTGCATATCTGGCCAAGGAATCCAGTGGAGCCAACTACGTTGGTTACATGGATCGCTTCCGTCTGCACAAGGGTGCGCTGCATCCGAGCCAATTGGACTACTACAATGTCGCTCTGGCCGTTCCTCCGGTCATCGAGGGTGTCACGGTTCCCATGGTCGAGGCCGGTCAATCGGCTGAGCTCTCCGTGGATGTCAGTGGTACGCCTCCCTTCAGCTATCAGTGGTATCGCAATGGCACCGCTATAGAAGGAGCCACGGGAGCAACCTACACGATTGAAAGTGCAGCCCTGGCCAATGCGGGTCTCTTCACAGTTCAAGTGAGCAATAATGAGGGCGGTGTAACGAGTGACCCGATTCCTCTGGTCATCACCGGTAACCCCGAGAGCTTCGTCAAACTTCTGGATTTCCAGTTGGATGAAGGCAGCGGTCTTGTGACATCCAGCCAGGTAAGCGGCGCCATCGCCAACTTCGGCATTGATCCCATCCCTGATGCGATCACCGCCGGTGCAGCTCCTTCCGAGCTCCTGGGCGACTTCAGCGTCAATTTCGGCGGAGCCGGCTGGCTCTATGCCGAGACCGAAGAAGATGTGCTTGATCTGAATGCTCCCTTCACTTGGGAAGCATGGGTTTGCAAGTCTGCCAGCGATAAGGTCTATGAAGACTTCATGCGCCTGGGCAACACCGTGAAGATCGGTATGAACAGCACCAAGGTCTTCCAGGCAACCTTCCTGGGCGTGGTGGATATCAACTCCACGATCACTGTGCAAGATGGCGTTTGGACTCATCTGGCTGCCGTTTGGGAGCCGGGCGTCGGCGTGACCTTCTACAAGGATGGTGTCCAGCAGGGCTTCACCGCAGCGACGGGTAAACCCAATCCCTATGTGAACAACACCGTCTCTCTGGGTGGCGACGCTGCAGGTGGTTCTCTCTATCAGGGNNCTCGACAGCGAAGCGGTCAATCCCAAGCCGGTCACTGAGAACACGGTTCTGGATTATGGCTTCAATGAAATGGTTCCTCCCTATAACAGCGTAGGCGAAATGCCTCTGCAGTTCGTCAATGGCCAGGAACGCGTAGCCAATCTCTCCAAGCCTGCTTGGAGCGGTCTGGATCCCTGGCAGAGTGTCGATAACGTAGGGGGTAATTCTCTCTACTTCAGCGGCACCAGCTTCACTCCGTTCAATACCGATGGAGTGAACTTCGGGGACACGACTGATTCCAGCTTCACGATGGAAGCCTGGATCAAGGACTTCGCGGTGAAAACGACCAAACAGGTGTTCTTCCAGACCTTGGGTAACATGGCTGGAACCTGCCCGCGTCTCTCCTTCGCAGTCAGCGCCACAGACGCAGTCAGCGGTAATCGCAACGTCTTCCTGACGACGCTCGGTGTTGCCGATATCAATACCGGAGTACCGATCCCCAATGATGCCGATTGGCACCACATCGCCGTTGCTTACAACGTGCCGGCTGGAATCATCTATGTTTACATCGATGGCCAGCTCGCCGGAGTCAAACAACAGTCCGGTGGACCGAACTTCGCCGTACAGACGACTGACCTTCGCGGTTGCCTGGGTCGTGAACTGGGTGGAGCCAGTCCGACAACCGGTACCGTTGACCGCGTCCGTCTCTGGAAGGGCGTCCTGAGTCCTGCTCAGCTTGACGTTCCTCCTGCAGAGCCGTTGCCGCCGTTGCCGACCGCAGAGTTGACATGGGAAATCGTTGATGGCGAGCTGGTCCTTGAATGGACCGGTGGAACTCTGGAAGTTTCCGATCAGGCCGATACAGGCTGGGTCGCCATCGATCAGGCGTCTCCTCTGGTTGTACCGCTTTCTGAAACGACCGGTAGCAAGTTCTATCGCCTCGCGCAGTAAGCATTACGACCGCATTTCGATGGTCCTTCTGATTGCAAGGACCATCGAAATTCGATACGATTGACCGGTCCGGGAGTTTAACACTTCCGGGCCGGTCAAACCGGGAGAAGCCCGGAACTTTTTAGAGACAAGATTAATTGTAAATTACTAAACGTGAAAACGAAATTACAACAAAACCAAAAAGAAGGTTTTACCCTGATTGAGCTCCTGGTG
>DBPU01000073.1 GCA_002305615.1 Verrucomicrobia bacterium UBA1412
TCCAAGATGTTTGAATAATTCTCACATGGGGTTTGCCAAGTATTCAATCTCAATTTTGAGGTCTTTCGCTCCACGCAAGTCTCGTGGTGTATGACTACCGGGTTCAAACAACTCATCAGCACCCACACTACCCGAATTCCTCCTGCGCTGCAAGGATTTTTACAGCACTTGGATACGCATCTTCCCGAGGCATTGCGTCTCGGCCATAAAGGTGGGCTTCCGAAAATAAGGTTGCGCCTTCAGGCGGAGTAATGAGAGAATGGTCAGGCTATTTGATGAAGATAGCCGCACGAGTTGATTATGAAAATAGAGCCTATGAATCAGTCGGAAATAAAAGGGATGATCGAAGGGTTGAACAAGATGGCCAGGAACCTCTGGTGGACTTGGAATTATGAAGCCCAGGAGATTTTCGAAACCCTCTCTCCCCGGACCTGGCAGAACCAGTTCCACAATGCGGTGGCGGTTTTGCGTGAATTGTCGGATAAGAACGGATATGAGCTGTATGTGCGGTTGCTGGATGTCGATTTTGCGCAGAAGGTCAAGAAAGTCCTCAAAAACTTCAATGACTATATGTCGCGGACCGATACTTGGGCAGCTGCCAACGCGCCCCATCTGATCGAGAAACCGGTGGCCTATTTTTCAGCCGAGTTCGGTTTTCATGAGTCGCTGCCGATAGCCGCCGGAGGTCTCGGTATGCTTGCGGGCGACCATACCAAATCGGCCAGCGATCTGGGACTGGGCTTTATCGGAATCACCCTTTTCTATCGGGACGGATATTTCCAGCAGGCCATTAACCGGGATAACTGGCAGGTCGAAACCTATCCAGTGCTCAATCCGCGCAACCTGGCGATGGAGCCTGTTTTGAAACCCGATGGCGACCCGCTCGTGGGGCAGGTCAACATCATGGGCACCCCCGTCTTCTTCCGTGTATGGATGACGCGTGTGGGACGCAGTACGCTCTATCTTTTGGATTGCGACGTGGAGCAGAACCCGGGCAACTTGCGCCAGGTGACGGCACGCGTTTACGGAGGCGATACGACCACCCGGATCATGCAGGAAATGGTGCTGGGTATCGGCGGCGTGAGGCTCTTGCGGATGCTGGGTGTCGAGCCCTCGGTTTTCCACATGAACGAAGGGCACTCGGCTTTCCTGGTCCTGGAGCTGATCCGCGAACAGATCGCGATGGGCAAGAAATTCGAGGAAGGTTTGAACTATGCCGTCGCGCATTCGACCTTTACGACCCATACGCCGGTTGAAGCCGGGCATGACCGCTTCAATGAATCGCTGATGAAATATGCCCTGGGAGATTATGTCACGAGCCTGAAGGTGCCGTTCGCAAAAATCATGGAGCTAGGCAAAGTGCATCCCGAGGATAAAGAGGAACTCTTCTGCATGACGGTGCTAGCCTTGAAAGGAAGCCGCAGTGCCAACGGTGTGAGCGAGCTTCACGGGCAGGTCAGCCGGAAGATGTGGCAGAAACTCTATCCGGGTAAGAAGGAGGAGGAGGTTCCCATTGGCCATATCACTAACGGAGTACATTTGATGGGCTGGATGAAGGGGGCTGTCTCCCGCTTCTATCACAAAAAACTGGGCGATAACTGGCAGGAGCTGATCAATGAGCCTGAAACCTGGAAGCAATTCCTGGATGAGGATTTCGTTTCCGATGCAGAGATCTGGACCCTGCGCTACAAGCTTCGCCGCGAGCTGATCGAGTTTGCGCGCCGCCGTCTCCTGGCACAGAACGGAGTAAACCGGAATACGTTTATCGAATTTGACAATCTGCTCGACCCGAATGCGCTGACGATTGGTTTCGCGCGTCGGTTCGCAACCTATAAGCGCGCGGTACTGATCTTCGAGCGCTTCGAAGAGATCGTGAAGCTGGTGCGGAATCCCTCGCGTCCGGTTCAATTTATCTTTGCCGGCAAGGCCCATCCGCGCGATGACGAAGGCAAGAAGTACATTCAGAACATTATCCATCAGAGCAAACACTCCGATCTGGCGGGCCGTCTGGTCTTCCTGGAGAATTACGATGTTCATATTGCACGGCAGATGGTTTCCGGATGCGATATCTGGCTCAATAACCCGAGGCGGCCTCTGGAAGCCTCCGGTACCAGCGGTCAGAAGACCAGTGTCAACGGGTGTCTCAACCTGAGCATCATGGATGGATGGTGGAGAGAAGGCTATGACGGCACCAACGGTTTCGCGATCGGGCCCGACAGCAACCCCGATAACGTGGAAGAGCAGGACCGCGTGGATAGCGCCAATCTCTTCCGGGTGCTGACCGAAGAGGTCGTGCCGGAATTCTTTGATCGCGGTCCCAACGGTCTTCCCAAGCTTTGGATTAACCGGATTCGCCACAATTTCGCCACACTGCCGGGACGGTTCAACACGACCCGGATGGTGAGGGAATATGTGGAAAAATATTATCGTTAATCGCTGATAATTCTTTGGCCCCTCAGCCGGTTTGCCGACTGGGGGGTTCTTCTCTTTTTGAAAAGGATTGCGGCGGGGTTCGGGGTTCTTAGGCGCAGGCAGAAGACAAGAAAAGAAGCGACGTTTCTCAAAAATGAAAAACCATATACTCTCTCAAACATTGGAAAGTCTCCAGGACGAGTTCCTGAAGTGGGGTGAAGCGCGCTGGAGGGCTGGTCAGCTGCTGGATTGGATTTACCGGAAACATGCGGGAAACTTCGATGAGTGCACGAATTTATCCAAGGCCCTTCGCCAAAAGCTCAAAGACAACTTTTCTTTTTATATTCCGCCGCTCCTGCAACAGTGCGACCCGGGTGACGAAACCCGGAAATTCCTCTGGAAGCTTGAAGATGAGCATCTGGTGGAAAGCGTACTGATCGAAGCGCCTTCCGAATCAACCGAGGATGGCCCAGGGCGCAAAACGCTCTGTCTCTCGACCCAGGTCGGCTGTGCCTATGGCTGCAAATTCTGCGCCAGCGGCCGCTCCGGGTTTGTGCGCAATTTGACTGCTGCCGAGATGGTGGAGCAATTCCTCGGGATTGAGCGCTGGAACCGGTCGCTCTCCCCTACCCGCACGGCCCCTGAGCGGCTCATCAGCAATATCGTCGTGATGGGAATGGGGGAACCCCTGTCCAATTATGACGAGCTTCTCCGGGCGCTGGCTCTCCTCAATGCACCCTGGGGCGGCGGCGTGGGCGCACGCAAAATCACCATCAGCACCAGCGGACTGGTGCCTGAAATTCTCCGCCTGGCTGCTGAGCCCGAGCAATACCGCCTGGCGATTTCTCTTCACGGAGCGAGCGACTCGGTCCGCAGCCGCATCATGCCCATCAACCGCAAGTATCCGCTGGATGCACTGCTGGCGGCCTGCACGGAATACCAGCGGGCCAAGGGTCGGATGATCTCTTTCGAATATATCCTGATTGACCGCCTGAACGATACGCCTGAGCAATGCCATGCCCTGGCGGCCATCGCCAACCGCTTCCGGGCGCATGTGAACCTAATCCCCTACAACCGGGTGGAGGGATGCGACTTCAAACGGCCCGGGCAGGATGTGATCCAGGGATTCTACCGTGAACTCCTGAACCTGGGGATTTCGGCGACACTCAGGCAGGAAAAAGGCGGCGATATGAACGCCGCCTGTGGTCAATTACGACTCAGAAAAATGCAAGACCTCAAGAGGGGTCCGGGCTCTTCCTAGAACTTCAAACCGATTGAGGAAACCAGCTGCAGGTCATTCTTATCAATATTCTTGGCCGGATGTGAATCGTACTTGTCGATCAGAGTGAAGTTAAAGGTCATATTCTTGTAGAAAGCCCAGGATACTCCGGCTTCAAAGACCATACGGAAGACGCTCCAATCCTCAGCTTTCGGGCTGAAGGTGAGCTTCTGGACGAAGTTCAAATCCTTAACGATTTCCCAAGTGTAGCTTTCGCCAAAGTCGATATACATATCGTTCCGCGCGTCCTCCATGGCGTAATGGTAGCTCTGAAAAGAGGCACCCGCGGAGGCATCCAAAGCCATATTGTCTCGCTTGAGAAGGTGGTAACCCAAACCGCCGCCTATGGTGTAGTAGTAATCAATTTCGCGGATATTATCGTAGCCGCCGGTCGGCTCACCATAGACGAAGAGCTTCTTGGGAATGGCGTCATACTCGAGGCGATAGGAGGTATCAAGCTTATCGGCTGAGAGCTCGCCCTTGTTTTTGCCGTAGGTGAGCTTGCCATCCCACACACTCTTCCATCGCTCAAAACCGTGAGAGGCTTTGACGCGGCCAAAGTAATTCATGTAATCGCTCGCACCATAGCCGGCATCCATACCGACCTGGACTTCTCCGGCGAAATTCGAGAAGAATTTCCCGACAAACGTGACGGGCTCGGTTTTCTCCTTAACCGCTTTTGCCGCATCAGCGGCTGCATCCGGAGCAGCTTCAGGTGCTGGCGCCAGAGTCGGAGCCGGTGCTTCGGCCGGGACAGGCACTTCTGCCGGAGCCGGTGTTTCTACCGCTGGGGTCGTTTCCGTCAGAAGAGGAAGAGTCGTGCGGCTCACAATCTGATCCAGCGGCAGGGTAATCGTGCTCCCGAACGCGGTCAGAACTACCAGATTGGTTTCAGTCCGAATCTGGGGAATCGCGGTAATCCGATCTCCATTCTTCAAATGAAAAATCATGGGCGGCGCATCGTTGGCATAAAGCGAGGCAGAACAGACTGTCACGCCTGCCAGGACAAGATGTTTAAAGTACGATTTCATAATAAGCCGTGTTGCTCAAAAGAACACACACATGATATGGATTTTCTAATAAAAACTGATTCCAGGCAAGCTGTTTTTTATTTTCGATAAGAAAGGAAAATACCGAAATTGAAAATAAAATGTAGGGGATAAGCTGAAAGGACTGGATCGGGAATTTGTTTTTTGTGAATGGCTCGGACCGGAGACCGGCATAACCCGACGAAATTCTAAGAGGAGGATTTTGGGTTGACAATTCGGGGGCGTTTTCGGAGACTCA
>DBPU01000112.1 GCA_002305615.1 Verrucomicrobia bacterium UBA1412
GTCTGGCGGATGTGCAGTTGGGCAGCGGGATAACCTCTATCGGCATGAACGCATTTTCGGCTTGCACGAGTTTGACCAGTATTGTCATCCCCGAAGGTGTGACCTCTATCGGCAGCTATGCGTTTAGCAATTGTTATAACCTGGCAAGCATCACGATTCCCGAGAACGTGACCACTATCGGAGCCGGGGCTTTTAATTCCTGCACGAGCCTGACAAGCCTCACGATCCCCGAAGGTGTAGCCGACATCGGCAACTCCACATTCCAGGGATGCACGAGTTTGACAAGCGTCACGATTCCCAAGAGCGTGACGGCTATTGGCAGTTATGCATTCCAAGGATGCCCCCAGCTGACAGGCATCACTCTTCCCGCGGGGCTGACCGCTATCGGCGGCGGCGCTTTTGATGCGTGCACAAAACTCACTGATATCGTCATTCCGAGGGGGGTAGCCGATATTGGAAGCTATGCATTCCAGAGCTGCACGAGCCTGACAAATGTGGTGATCGGCAACGGCGTCACGAGCATCGGCGGGAAGGCCTTCTATACATGCTCCCAACTCAAAAGCGTCACGATCCCGGCCAGCGTAACCTATATCGGAGACTCCGCTTTCAGTGGCTCTCCCCTGAGCGAAGTATACTTCAAGGGAGACGCTCCGGAAGTGGGATACTTCGTTTTCAGCAGCGACCCGCTCCTCTATTACATCCAGGGCAAAGCCGGCTGGACGACTCCCTCGTGGAACGGATACCGCACGACGACCTGGGGCCCCGAAGAGCCGCCGACCCTGACCTATGAGCGCAAGAACGGCAGGCTCATCCTGACCTATAGCGGAGGCATCCTCCAGGAAAGCACGGACCTCCTCCTGTGGAGCGCCGTCGCCGTGACCGAAGTAGGGAAATACGAACTGGAGCTCCCTGCGGCAGGCGATAAATTCTATCGCGTGGCTCAATAGAGCCTTGAATCAATCCGGACGCGGCCCCTTTCCGGGGTCGTGTCCGTTAAAATCGACTGGACAGGCAGAGGGCTGCGGGCTAGGCTTTGGCGCAGACATCGGAACACGATATAATTGAGATGATGAGATGAGCAAACAGCCAAAACCCTTCGTCAAAACAAAGCCGCAGCGATCAGAGAACAGTCTCTTCGGGCTCGAGCTGCCCCGTAAATACAGACCCTTCCTCATTATCCTGATCATTCTCCTGGCACTGGCGGGCACCTGGCTTGCAAGCCAGCAGAAGATGAGATCGCTGCAGGAGAGATTCTCCGCCGGCACTCCGGTCCCGGCTCAGTCGGCTCCGGACTCTATCGGCAACAATGCCACACCCTCCCCTGCAGAGGCGCCCGGCACGGAAACTTCTCCCCTGGAATCCAACGTCTTTGAACCGGGTTCTGCCGATTACTATCTTTATGAAGCGATCCTCCTCTATCACCAGCAGAATTTCAACCAGGCGCTGGAGAATCTCCTGATCGCTCAGGAGAAGGCTCCGGAGAATGAGGTCGTTTATTTCAATCTGGGCGCCACACTGGCTCAACTGGGCAGAATTTCCGAGGCAGAAGAAGCCTACCTGCGGGCGCTGGAGATACTCCCGCGTTATGCCGAAGCTCACAATAATCTGGGACGGATTCTCCTCAATAAAGACGAACTCGAAAAAGCCCAGGCCCATTTCAATAAAGCCATCGAGGCAGCTCCCCGCAACGCTCCGGCTCATAACAACCTCGGGATCGTCCTGGTGAGGCTGCAGCAATCGGCCCAGGCGGAGAAGGAATTCCTCAGCGCTGTGGAGATCAACCCCGATTACACCGAAGCTCATGTGAACCTGGGGTACCTCTACCTCACCACGCTGAATCCGGGAGACTCCGCGCATCTGACCAAGGCGGAGGAATGCTTCCGGAATGCGTTGCGTGTGAGCCCGGGTTTCGAGCCTGCCTTGAAGGGACTCGAAGCTCTGGACCGTGCTCAGGCACCAGAGCTCCTTTCCCGTCCGCCGGAGTAATCACTTGCCGGCCGACTCTTCGCTTTTTTGCGGCACTGGGAAGCGCTTGATGATCGGGAAATCTCCCACCAGCTCGAACGTATACTCTTCTTTCGTACCGGGTCGGCGGAGTGTCACCGCCTCGACTCTCCCGACGTTATAGGGATTACTGGCGACCACGAGCAGCGTTTTGCCGTCGGCGGAGAGCTTCGTGCGTGCCAGCGGCTCCTTGTAGTAATTGACATAGCTCGGGTAACGCTCGTCGCCCACGCGCCAGACATCGTGCCGATCGCTCTTAATCTCGGGCATCTCCCAGGGTGTCGACGCCTCGATGATATCTTTATTCTGAGAGGCCTGCCACATTCCCAGCACGTGGTAATTATAGAAGCCGAAATATTTCAGGTAGTAATTGACGCTGACCTCTTCCCCGTGAATCTGACGCTTCTTCATCTGTTCGCCAACGGTCCAATCCGAGTAGTCTTCGAGCTCTTCCGAATACCGGGTGCCGATTTCCCAGCATTGAAGCCCATCCATGACGCAATGGCCGAAGAGCGAAAGCGCATAGACGCTGGAAGCGGGCACCTGTGGCTTGAGATTCTCCATGCGGGTCTTGCCCTTGGCGTCTGTGAAGCGATATTGCGAAAGCGGGTGGCCATCGAGTATCTCCACCTGAATCCAGGTAGAGAGCATATTTTTGATATTGGGCCGGGCCAGCTTGGCCATTTCCCACTCCTGCAGGAAGGCATAGAGCTGAGAGGGCTTGGAGTTATTGGCCCAGTAGACCGAAGGCACGCCGATATTGAGATTGCAGCGCTTAAATACCGGATGCAGCTCGGCCTCCGGGTTGTTGTATTTTTCGCGCCACTGCTGAGCTCCCTTGAGGTCGATGACGCCCGTGGGTCGGCCCTGGTCATCAATCTGGTCAAAAATCCTGAATGAGTACCGGGTAACGCCGACACCCCAGCAGCCGAATTCATCTTCAGGATTGCGTTCGCGCACCTGGCTGATCAGCTTGGCAAAAGCTTCATAATGATAATCCTGCCAGATGTGAGAATTGGGAGCCTCGAAATTGGCGATCACGATGGAGCCCTGCCGTGCATGTTCGTAGAAAGGCTCGATCAACCAGTTTTTGGGATCGGTCGGGTCGCTCGTAAAACTGGATTTGCTGCCGTCGTAGGGAATCCATTCGTTGTCGCCGAAGACGATCCCCTTGCGCTCGGGCGTGGAAGTGGAGCCGTTATGGGTCATCGCATTCGGTGCCACGTGCGTGAAGCCGAAATCATACATCGGGTTCTCCCCTTTCCGGTCTTCCTGCATTGCCTTGGCCGCTCCCTGCCAGTGGGCATATTTGCCGCGGGGCAGCTTCCAGCCGCTCGGGAACCAATCCCCTTCGTCAAAATCATACGCCAGGCGCTTCGTGGGGACATGGAACCAATCGGGCAAACCAATCTGTTGCTTGCCGCCCAGGAGCAAAATCTCTTGATAGGTCTCCTTGACCTCCCACGGCTTGGCCGGATTATATAATTCAACGGTGATGCACACCGGAAGCCCGGCGAATTTCGGATCGAACTTGTAGTACTTCAGTGGCCCATCCATCGGCAGCCCCATGTTCAGGGTCCACCGCTTTTCGCATCCCTCCACTTTGTAGATATCCCAGAGCGCATCGGTCACGGTCAGACCGTCGGGCGCAATTTCACACTTCATCACGAGCGTATTGGCGTGATTGAAAATCCCCGAGGCCAGCTGGGGCCATAGCTTTGTGCCGCACGCCGACTCAGCCTGAACAGGTGACGCTGCGGCAAAAACCGCTACCGTCCACGCGAGACAAATAATCCTCCTCATGTCTTAAAGCTAGCAAAAGTCTCACTCCGGGTCAATCTCTCCCGAAACGGACTTCAGCGTTTTTCTCCGGGCATCACGATAAAAAAAGCGATTCAGACCTTGCCAGAGCCACCCCGCAGGAGGATGATAAGAGAATGCAGAGTCCTGCCTCGTTGTTTGTAGACGGAGCGCCTCTCTAAACATAAAACCGGCTGATTCAAGTATCTCATGAAAATCATCATACACAGAGGAAACGAGGAAATCGGTGCCAGCTGCATCGAAGTGCAAACGGCCCAAACTCGGGTCATCTTCGACGTTGGCCTGGAATTGGAAGGCAAACCGGCAGTCGTGCCCCAAAACATCGGGGGAGTCGCGGCCCTCTTCATCACTCACGCGCACCCGGATCATTATGGGCTGATCTCTAAAGTTCCGGCAGAAATCCCAGCCTACTGTGGCGCTCTGACTGAGGATATCATGCGGATTATGGGGACCTTCAATCCTCGCTTCGGAGAAGTAAACAGAACCTTCCGGCACTTTGCTCACGGCGAACCGGTCCAGATCGGCGATATCACGATTACCCCTTACGCCACCGATCACAGCGTCCCGGATTCCCACGCCTTCCAAGTCGAAGCCGACGGAAAACGAATTCTGATTTCAGGCGACTTCAGAGCGCACGGGCGCAAAACGGCTTTAATGGAGATTTGCGCGAGAGCAGTCCATACTCCCGATGCGCTGGTGGTGGACGGCACGTGCGTCGTGGAACGTGCCCCGGAGGAGCCGCAGGCAACCGTTTGCAACAGTGAAAAGGAGGTAGAGGATGGTATCCTTAAGATTTTGAAGGAGGAAAAACTTCCCGCTTTCATAGACGCCTCTTCCATCAACGTTGATCGCATCATCAGTGCCTTCAAGGCTGCTAAAAGTGCCGGGCGCACCTTCGCCGTAGATATTTATACGGCACTGATTCTCTGGATCATGAATAAAAGGTACGGGCACATTGTCCCCATCAATGAATGGGAAGGGTTCAGAGTCATCTCTCGCTGCGATCTCGCCAGGCCCCAAAGGCGTACCCTCTACGCAAATCAGGATCGTTTGGGACTGAGTGACTTTATCAGTACGCTCTACAGAGTCGGCGTCGTTAAGCCCGAAACAATCGCCCGGAACCCGAGCCAATACCTGATTAAATTCAACAGGCGCGAAGAGCTCATACGGGAACTCGGTATTCGGGAATACTCCTATATCTACTCCATGTGGAGCGGCTACATGTCCCCACAATACGACGAGCAGGGGCGTTTCCAAAGATTAAGAAACTCGCCCAACGTCCGCTTCCACTTCATCCACACCAGCGGCCACGCCACCTGGGACGAACTCTGCTGGTTCATTGATGAAGTCGCACCCGGGAAACTCATCCCCTTCCACACCAGCTACCCCCAGGGCTTCAGGGAAAAATACCCGGACGCCATCATCGGAGTGAAAGAGATTGAGGTTTAGGCTAATTTATAGAGGTAAAGGCGCTTTGAATTTTGCAGAGGCCTTAAATTCTATATCAGCTGGATATACATAGACTTTCACACCAAGATTTTTTACTAATTCATTAGTTTTTGGATATGTATTTGGGTCTACCATATTGGCAGGAGTACTACCTTCAAAGATAAGAACTACACTTTGTATTTTTTCTAATTTATTATCATCATTAATAAATTTATTAAAATAAGATCTTAAATCATTTTTTTCTTTAAATTTATTTATATATGAGTTTTTTATATCATTTATAAATATTTCTTTATTGATTTGTTTAGAATATGTATAAATCTCAAGTGCACATCGTAATAAGGTTTCATTGGATTTAGCAGCTTTCAATTCAATGAGAGAAATTATTCCTTCTTCATTTATGGAAACCATGTCTATTTTACCAACT
>DBPU01000072.1:0-15261 GCA_002305615.1 Verrucomicrobia bacterium UBA1412
GCCGAACCGACATCTGCCCACGTATAGAACGAGACGACCGGAGTCTCATGACGCGGCAGGACGATAAACTTCCAGCCGTTTTCCAGTGTGAACTCCTGAATCCTGGGGTCGATCGCAATGGGGAGAGATTCCGCCTCGGCGCTTATGGCCGTTGCGGGAGAAATGAGCAGGCCGGCAGTAAGAATTGCCCCTGCCAGAAGCCTATTAAGCGCAATGATTGTCTTCATACCTCATTGGGACACAAGTGTATTCTTTTAGTGCCTCCAAGACAATCTAAAAAGCGAAAAAACGGACCTCAACACAAGTGCCAACATTCCCTCAACAATAACCGCATTATCTCCTTTGTCCGTCGTATGCCGGATCCAATTTTAACAGTATAATCTAATTATTTTAATTTAGATTTTTTAATATATAGAAATATAAAAATAATTGGAGGTAATGTCAAAAACGCAATTAAAGCACAAAAAAACACCACACGGTACGGATTGTGCGGAGGAGCCGGAGGAGTATATACTTGCTCTTCATTTGCTTGGTTTTTTTCATTTAACCAGCCTGCTGAGCGATATGCTTTCAGATCGTTTTCAAAAACATCTTTATCCACGTCTGAAACGGTATATCCTTCCTGTTTCAGTTGGTATGCCAAGGCAACCCATTTGGCTATTTCTTGATTCTCGTTAATTTCTCTTAATGCGTTTATCCGCATTATAATATGATGAATCTGATTATCTTTGCAGTACTCCGGATACTTTTTTTCAATGTTATCCAATAACTGAAAACCAATTTCCTTTTCCTTTAACTGGAAAGCAAGATTGGCAGCTTGTTCCATCCAAAAGGCATTTGGTACTACTCCGTCTATATTGTTGTTTGTAGTACAAAAGTATGATGTCAAAACTACTTTAGCCTCATTTGTTTTGCCATTTATAACCAGATTATTACCAAATGAAAAAACACTCATATTGATCAGAAAATTGGTCCTTTCTGTATCATACAGTTGTTTCATAACCTTCATCGCGTTTGTCCACTGCTGGGCATTTGCGTAGGCTTCCAACAATGATGCATTCAGTCCCTCCTGAATCGGTTTATCTTTATCGGACTTGAACCGCAGAGAGAGTTTTTCGATTATTTCTACAGCTTGCTGTGAACCTAAATTCTCCAGTGCAACTTTAGCTGCCTCAAATCCAAAGGTATTGCCTTCGGGAAACTCGTCTTGCTGCTCTCGAATATATTGTTCCAACAAATTACATCCATCCTCATAACCTGTTGAAGATTGAAAGCTAGTCTTGGCTTGTTTCAGTAAAGGTTCCGTGTCGTATTGAGAAGAAACCTCGCCCAGCACAGCTGTACAACATACCAAGGTTATAATTCCCAGCCATTTATTTAAACGCTCTCTCACAACTAATTTACGGTTGATGTATAAAACAGGAAACCTCCGGAGATATGCTCATTTTGCAGGAGAAGGGGTCTTCACTTTTTCCAGATATTCAGAAAAGTTTGTCGTATATTGCTCCATTCCCTTTACGTTTAGCCCAAAGATTCCTTGTTCGGGATTGTAAACCCAGCCGCCCGTCCCGTCAAATACTTGAACGATATTTGTTTTTCCTGAGAATGGTTCTATTATGCGATAATTTATAATATGAGTTCGATTTGTTAGAGCTTCCTTTAAACCAGCCAATAGAGTGCTTGGCATTTCATTCTTTTCAGATATATATTTCTTAATACTATTTATATTATAATAATAAACATTTAGTTTATAATAACTAATTTTATTAGACAGTTTATTTTCTATAATAAATTTAGAAGATGGAAATATGAGAAATATTGATAAACATAGAAATATTATTATTTCAATTTTTCCAATTGAAGGACAACGAAATATAATTACGATGGAAAGAATTATTGCACTAATTCCACTAAGGCTTGAAATAAAAGCACAGGACATTGCCAGGCGTCCATCGGAAGAAAGTTCCTTATCCAAAAAAATCATATATACAAGTTCAATGATAAATAAAACTCCGGCTAATAATCTAAACAAAATAACTTTCATATAGCTATATTTTATGAATTTATTTTCATTTCTGTTCAATTATGATTGCCGAAAACATTCTGCCGGAGATGCCGATGGAGGCTGTGTATCATACTCCCTGCCCTGGAAGAGAAATCGGTTCCCACAAACTGAGGTCCGGTTCCCACCCCGACGGAGGGAGCAGTTATCGTTGGCTATATTTTTGCGAACTTTCATAAGCCTCTTCCACCCTTTTCCTGAGAGGTTCTATCTGCCAGGGGTGAGATTGTTCGTACCGGATAAAAATTGCATGTAACCTGATTTGACTTTCACCTTATTATGATCCTATCGATCGAATTCTTTAGGTGCTATTACTTTATCGGGCTCTCCCTCAATCTTCCCGGAAGGATCTACCCAAAAAATCATATTCGTATTGGCAAAAAGTTGCTTGTCATCTACTTTGCGAGGAGAAGCAAACCGGGCTGTAATATTACTCCCACCAAAGCTGAACACCTGGTTGGTAAGAAAAATGGCGCCGGAGTTTGTTTGCATATATTCATCCTGCCTTTTTTCTGTGCCCCTATGGGACACCCATATCCAGCCATCGATGAATTTTTCCATATTTAGTTCTTCTCGTGTTGTTTGTATACTCGATACCATCTTAATGGGTCCTTTCACAATCTTCCCGGAACGATTTGCCCAAAAGAGCATATTCGTACTGGCGAAAAGTTGATGGCCACGTTCTATATCAGATTCCAGACCGGAATAAGCAAATTGCGCTACAATATTAGTCCCGTCAAAAGTGAAAACTCGATTTGTAAAGTAAATTTTATGCGGTTCGCCAGCCAATATAATCAGTCCATCCACTTCATTCGTAGGGCAACCTTCATACACCCAAGCACAAAGATCCGCTTGCATTTTTGTTTCTTCCACCCTCATCTGTTCTAAATCTATCAGCCTAATATAGATACCGAGACAGACGATGATAACGGTAACCACAATCGCCCAAGTAATCAATTTTACTTTTTTCTTCATTTTGAGATCTTTCTATAAATATAGAAAAATGTTCATACAAACGATGTATCCTTCACCTGAACCTGTCAACGGGGCGCCTCCACATTCTGCACCCCTCGCTTATGGGTGCTGTCGTTATTCCGGTTTTTCAAGAGGGCTGAGTTTTTCGGCAGCCAGCGCCAGATTTTGTTTACGGGATCATTAAAGCAGAAAGGATAATAATTGACCCAATCACCTTGGCAAAATGGATGCTCCGTCAGCCAGCGGCCTGTCTCCGGATCGTAAAGGCGGCCGTAGAAATTATACAACCTGGCCTCCCAAAAATATTCCGCACCCTGCCAAAGATGAATATTCCCCACGGCTGATTTCTGAATTTCACTCCCGGAAGCATCCCGAACAGAAACCACGTTCCCGAAAGAATCGTACTCGTAAGTTTCAATGATTTCCTCTCCGGCCATTAAGCCCAGAATACTTCCCTGCAAATCGGTTATGCAAAAGTAGGTCCTCTCTTTTTCTCCTTCAGCCCCCATATCCGTAAATGAGAGCAATTCCCCCAGATCGGGATCATACTGATAGGTGCGTATTACTTTGCCCTCCGCATCCGTCTCGGTATTTATCCTTCCATCACGCGAGGTAAAGTAACGCCATTGATCTCCCTCAAACCTCCTTGATTTACCTCCCACTAAATCCGATAGATATTTCGGAATCCGTTCTCCTTTCTGCTCCAGCCCTATTTCCTTAAAACCTTCTACGGGAGACTTTGTTTTATTAAAAGAATAATCAATGTTCCCCCACTGAATGTACCACTCTCCGGGAGGAGTCAGGGCATCACTTTTTCGAACGATTCTATTCACATATTCCAAGGTATCTTTAGTATTACTGTATTGCCCTTTTTCTCCGTCTTGAGACCAATGGCCCAAAATTTTCTTCAACGGTAGAGGATATGGATCCGCTTCAAACTCCTCATCTGAAATTGGAACATAAGTCCAAGTCTTTTCTATCAGCTCTTCTTTATATCCCTGGTATTCATATTTTATGCAGTTTGTATTGCCACCGGATATGATCTGTTTTTGGATTCGGTTTCCTCTCTCATCATAAGAATATTCTGTTTCTTTACCTGCATTCTTTTCATGAGTTAATTTTCCGGATGGATTATAGGAATAAAAAGAAAGGTTCGTTTTCCCCGCAGCACTGACTTTTCTTTGTGAAATACGATCATCCTCGTCATATCGGTATTCAATGCTGAAGAGGCTGCTCTTTTCCTTCCCGGAATACTCTATCGAAACACTTCTGCCCCTTTCATCTTTTTCGTATCTATTGACGAAACTGCTGTTTGTGTACGCTTCAAATTTAAGGTCATTCAAAAACCAAATCCTGCCGAAAATTGGATTCGGTATTATTTGAATATTCTGAAAATCCCTCTTCTTGTTGGGTCTTTTTATATTCAAATTAACGGCTAAAACCCGATTTAATGGATCATAGACCCATCCACCGGTGCCATCATATTTTTTAACCACATTGGAACTACCAGAATTTGGTTCTACAAGACAGTTGGAATCAACCTCAGAAAGAAATTTCGGCAGTCTACCATAATCGATTTCATAATTACGGAGGGCTTCCTCCAGATAGGCTTGTGCATTATTTCTAAACATCCTTTCTGAACTTTTTAATTCAGAATTAGTTTTAAAATATAAAAAACAGAAAATCAATATCGATCCGATTGCTATCAATATAAACAAAACTGTAAATAATTTAAGAAATAACTTAAAAATTAATTTAGAAATTTCAGTAATTTCAGTATTCATTCAGAAGAGCTCTCCTGTTCTTTCAATGCCATTTTCTCATCCAGCTCTTTGCTACGTTTCCTTTGTTCCGCGACCCACTCCGGATGCAATTCTTCAAATGTCATCGAGTAGTGTTTTTTATTTGTAAAGGCGACCCATCCATTTACTTTTTTGCAATAGCTCAGGTCTCCATCCACTACGTTTGAATCCATAAAGACAAAGTGATTCAAGCTGGGCAATGTTTCCAAAAACGATAAGTCTTTGATGTCTCCTACATTGCTTAAAAAGAGCCGCTTAATTACCCGTAATTTTCCTAACGCATGATAATCAACAATCTTTGTTTTTCCTTCTAAATCAAACTCTTCCAATACGTCTGACAGGGAAACCAAATCGTCCAGGGATTCCAGCTTATGGGCCCGATACAATAAGATGTTTTTTAAATGAGGAAATCTTTCTATTCCTTTTAAGGATGAGGCAGTTAGATAAAACAACATAAGTTCTTCCAAGTTGGGTAAGTATGGCAAATCTGAAAAATCTCCATTTTTTGACTTATATTTTAATGCCCTAAAAGATTTCAATTTTTTACACAACTCGATATTAACAAGTCTTTTGCTAAAAGTGAAATTAGCACATTCTTCTAAGTTTGGAAAATTACTGAAATCAACGACATCTTGCTTATTATCCTCAACTGAGAGTATTTTCAAAAGATGCAGTTTATTGATTACATCGTATCGATAACCATGAGCATCTATCATTAAACCCTCGAGATAATCCTTCAGCTCATATAAAAAACTAATATCTTTGTTTGAACAATATCCATTGCCTCCAACGATATTAATATGTTTAATATTATTTTCATACATGTATTTCAGGCATTCATCCAGACGACTGGAGTCTATATGCAGCCATTTTTCGGGAGTGCTAGCAAATAATCGGGATTCATTATTTTCTTTCATTCTAATTTCCAAGTTTTCTGGGTCAAAGTCACACTCGCTCGGGCAGTTGCTCTAAAATAAATTCAGACCACAGCGTAATCTCTTCTACCTGAAGAGTCAAATTAAAACGGCTTCCACAGCTTGGCGGCAGTATTATGAAAAGAATTGTCCGGGTCCGGTCGGCGTTTTTTTGCTTTCAATCGCCGGGTAGATTGGTTTCACTAGAGACAGAACGGGTTCCGCAGGGAGCCCGAGACGAAAGCGCCCATGAAAGAAAAGACTGACCTTGAGACGCCAGGCCAGGAGTGGAAGAAACGCCCCCCATTAAAGGAGGAGTTAGCCCGGTTCCTGGGTACCTTTCCCGATAAAGTGTTGTTTTTGACGCTGACAGGGCTCTGGTTCCTTCTCTTTCACCTTTTCGGCAATTCCACTTTTGGTTATACGGATACCTCTTCGCTCTTTGGCTGGCTCGATTACGATTACGGGATGAAAGCGGGCGATGAGCATGGGTACCTGGTGCCCTTCGCGTTCCTGGCGCTGATCTGGTATGAGAAGAAGCGCTTCATGGAGGTGAAGAAAGAGCAGTGGTGGCCGGCGGTGGTTCTGGTTCTCATCGCCATCGGGGTTCATCTTGTGGGCTACCGGGTTCAGCAGGTGCGCATTTCGGTGATCGGCTTTTTCCTGGGCTGGTACGGCATCATGGGGATGGTCTGGGGACCGGCCTGGATGCGTGCGGTCTTTTTCCCCTTTATTTTATTTGCCTTCTGTTTCCCGATCGGGACTCTGGCGGATCGGATTTCGGTACCGCTGCGGCTGCTCTCTTCGGTGATTACCGAGGATGTATCCAATCTCCTGGGGATCAAAGTGATTCGCAACGGGACGATGCTTTCGAACCTGGCTGGAGATTATCGATACGAGGTGGCGGCGGCCTGCAGCGGGTTGCGCAGTCTCATCGCGACTCTGGGGATCGCCATCGTCTATGGATTCCTGACATTCAAGACGGCCTGGCGCCGCGGGGTCATGGTATTGAGCGCGATTCCTCTGGCCGTGGCGGCGAACGTGACGCGCCTCATGATGATCATATTTGCCGGGGAGGTATTCGGGCAGGAAGGCGGCACGTATGTGCACGACAGCTCGATTCTGAGCATGGTCCCTTATCTGGTGGCCTTTTTTGGGATGTTCCTCATTGCGCATTTCCTGCGTGAGGACCGGGGTAAGGAACGAAAGCGGTCGGTGCCCGATGACCCGGAAAATGGGGAAGAACTACTTGAAAAAGAGGAGGTGTCCCGTGACTAGAAAAGTGCTGATGAACCGCTCCGGACTTTGGATGGTGCTGGTGCTCTTTTTGCTGATGGGCGGTACGGCCGGAGCCTGCTGGTATTTCAAGACGCATCAGGTAATGGGCGAGCCGGGAGTGAGGATCGTGGCCGGAGAGCTTTATAATGAGAAAGGGGAGTTGGTCCGGACTAATCGGGTCGATTTACCCGAAGATATTGACCAGATCAAGAGTATGCCCTGGCCCATTACGATTCAGGAACTGGATTGGCTGCCGCCCGATACGACGTACGGACGGAGGCGTTACCTGGCGCCCGGGGGCCATTTCCTGAGCGATCTGAATGTGGTCGTGATGGGTAAGGACCGGACCAGTATCCATAAGCCGCAGTATTGCCTGCCCAGCGGCGGCTTTGAGATCAGTAGCGAGGAGACCATTACGCTGCCGATTACGCTCAAGGACGGCAGTGAGCAGAAGGCGCAATTGATCCGAGCCGGCCGCACCTTCAAGAACGCGGAGGGGCAGAACCAGGAGATTGGAGCGCTCTTTTTCTATTACTTCGTGACCGATGGCGAGACGACCCCGGACCATGTCGATATGCTCTGGAGAATCAGCAGGGAGCTGGTCCTGAGCGGCAAAACTCAGCGCTGGGGCTACGTCTCGATGATGACGCTTTATCAGCCCGGCCGGGAGGAAGAGGCGCTGGAATGGAGCAAAGAGCTCTTGAAAAAAGCGGTCCCTCGTTTCCAGTTTTCGGCCCAGCCGTGAGTGGTCCCCAAAAGAGGGTTGCAATCGGGGTCTGTTTGAGATAGGTTTTCAAAAGGATATGTCCAGTGTGGGAGAGCAACTGCGAAGAGCCCGCGAAGCCCGAGGGTTGACGGTGGAGCAAATCGCTGAAGAGACGAAGTTAATGCTGGCGCAGGTAAAGGCGCTGGAGAGCGGAGATTACTCGGCTTTTCCGGCGATGGTTTATACGCGCGGCTCGATCAAGAGCTATGCCGATGTCGTCAAGATAGACCCGACCCCTCTTCTGGAGCAGCTCAAGGAAGAGCTACAGGGAAAAACCGGGGATGTTTCTCAGCCATATTCCGAGAATATGGGTGAGGATGGCCTTTTCTGGCGTCTGTTGATGGCGGTCAAAACGGTGATGCCGCTGGTGGTGATTGCGCTCATTCTGGGTGGTGCGGTTATCGGTTACACTCTCTGGAAGAACCAGCAGGGCAAGGACCCTCTGATGGCGCTGGGTAACGGGCGTTATGAAGGGGCGACTCAGGCCGAGCATGTGGTGGAGACCCTCTCGCTGCCGCCGCTTCCTTAAGCGGTGAGGCTTCCGGACAATCCGGATTATATTCGCAAATTTTGAGCCCGGCGGACGACCCCGGAGAGATTGGATTCCGTATTTAATCAGAAGGGTGACTCCGGCGCGGTTTGGGTTTTTTCCTTCTTCCACGCCGGAAAGGAGAGATAGAAATGCAGGAGAAACGACGGCATTGGAACGATGCCTGGAGTTCCATATTGGAGGATTTTCCCGAAGGCTCGGTTTTACCCCTGGATGGGGTTGACCCGAGCGCGGCTCCGTTTTTGGCGGATCAGTTGAGGCGTCTGGGCCGGTATTCCCTCCTGGCGGTCAATGGAGGAGCCCGAAATCAGGAGCTCTTTCATCAGGATATGCTCTCCTGGAGCTCTCTGGATTCAAAAAACTCCAATTCCAACGGGATCTATTATTTTCCTTCCTGGGAAGTTCTGCCCGAGGAAGAGCGTCTGCCCGAAGCCGAGACTCTGGGCGAGCGGCTCCAGACATTGATCGGGTTGCGGGGTCTGCGCCGGAGCTCTGAGCCTGCCTGCGTGGTGGCTCAGGTGGATTCGATTCTTCAGAAAACTTTTTCTCCTTCCTGTTTCGAGCAGTATTTATGCACCTTGAAAGTGGGTGAGGAGTGCGACCCGCTGGCGCTCCTGGATAAACTCGAGAGCTGGGGCTATGACCCGGTGGCGAAGGTAGCCCAGAAAGGCGAGTTCGCGGTCCGCGGCGGAATCGTGGATATCTACCCGCTCTCAAGCCTCTGGCCGGTGCGGATTGAATTTTTCGGTAAAGAGGTGGAGTCGATGCGTGAATTCGACCCCAATACGCAGATATCCCGGCAGACGCTCGAGGAGGTCCTGATCGCTCCGGCAGGGGAGATGGGGATTCTGAGGCGGCAGATGAGTGCACTGGCACCGGAGGATAAGCTCGAGCGGTACGCGCTTCCTTTGTTGGACTGGTTTGCCGGTGAATCGTTCCTCCTTATCACCGACCCGGGCAAGGTCTGGGATAGCCTCAATCTTTTTCGATCCCAGCCCGGAAGCTGGAGCCCGCTCATTCAGGAGTGGGAATTTCTGATAGCGGATTTTCTGAAGCGCGGTGGACGCATTCTCCTGGTGGGGGATAGCGACGTGATTGATCTCTATAATCTCCTGGGAGAGGGTGTCCGTATTCTGGAGAAGCGAATTCTGCGGATGGAACCGCCGGAGCTTTACACACCGTTCCCGGCAGAAGGGAGTCTGGAGCTCCTGGACCAGCATCGTGAGCGGCTCTTCCGGCAGATGCTGGAATGGGAAAAAGAGGGGTATCAATGCCGTATCAGTTTTACGAACCCGGGCGAGGATATCCGGATCCATGAGCTCTGGAGCGATCACGTTCTGGGGCGGCAGGTGCCCGAGCTCGTGCAGGCGGCCATTTCCAAGGGTGTGGTGGCGCCTGAGCTCAAGTTCGTGCTGGTGAGCGACAACGATATTTTCTGCCGGCGCAAAACTCAACGCTCCCGTCGACAGCGTAAGGCCCAGGCGATCCAGAGCCGCTCGCAGTTGGAGATCGATTTTGACCATATTGAAGAGGGCGATATCGTGGTGCATCTGCAGCATGGCATCGCCAAATATCAGGGAATTGGCAGGATGCCCCAGGGAGCGGGCCGGCGTCATCCATGCATCACCGATTCGCCCGAGTGCCTTATTCTGGAATTCGCCGCCGATGACCCTTTCGAGCCGCCGCCGCGCCTCTACGTGCCGGTAACCGAGGCGCATCTGGTCAATAAATATATCGGTGTGGGACGTGCCCAGCCGCCTCTGAGCCGATTGGGCGGCAAGCGCTGGAAGGCAGCCCGAGCCCAGGCGGAAAAGGCGATTGAGGATGTGGCCAGCGATATGTTGCGAGTGCAGGCGTTGCGCGAGGCCGAGAAAGGTTTCGCTTTCGCGCCGGACTCGGAGTGGCAGCATATTTTCGAGAACGCTTTCGAATACGAGGAGACGCCCGATCAGCTCCAGGCGATTCTGGATACCAAGAGGGATATGGAGGGAGCGCGGCCGATGGACCGGCTGGTTTGCGGCGATGTCGGTTTCGGCAAGACGGAGGTGGCTATCCGGGCCGCTTTTAAAGCGGTGATGTCGGGTAAGCAGGTGGCCGTGCTGGCACCGACGACAGTTCTGGTGCAGCAGCATTTCAATACGTTCCGCGAGAGAATGGCCGGCTACCCCTTCCGCATCGAAAATATATCGCGCTTCCGGAGCCGCAAGGATCAGAATGAGACGATCCGGCAACTGGCTCTGGGCGGAATCGATATCGTGGTCGGTACTCATCGGCTGATCCAGAAAGATGTTCACTTCAAAGACCTGGGCCTCTTCATCGTGGATGAGGAGCAGCGCTTCGGCGTCCGGCAAAAGGAGCGGATTAAGAAACTCAAAGCCTTAATCGACGTCCTGACGCTGACGGCGACGCCGATTCCCCGGACTCTCTACATGGCGCTCTCGGGCGTCAAGTCGATGAGCTGCATCCAGACGCCTCCGCAGGAGCGCTTGCCGGTGAAGACGGTCGTCTGCCAGTATAGCGACGAGGTGATCGAGCAGGCAATCCGGCATGAGCTCAACCGCCAGGGGCAGGTCTTCTTCCTGCACAATCGGGTGACGAGTATCCAGAGCGTGGAGCTTAAATTGCGCAAGCTGGTGCCGCAGGCTCGAATCGCAGTGGGCCACGGGCAGATGGAGAGCGATGAGCTCGAAGAGGTGATGTCGAAATTCGTCAACGGCGAGGTGGATATTCTCCTTTCGACGACGATTATCGAGAGCGGGCTGGATATCCCCAATGCCAACACCATCATCATAGACCGGGCCGACCATTTCGGTTTGAGCGAGCTTTACCAGTTGCGCGGACGTGTGGGCCGCTATCGCCATCAGGCTTATGCCTACCTGCTTATTCCGCGTCACGCAGCCCTTCTGGCCGATGCCCGTAAGCGCATCTCGGCCATCAAACAATATTCGCGACTGGGCTCCGGGTTCAAGATCGCCATGCGCGACCTGGAGATTCGCGGTGCGGGCAATCTCCTGGGCTCGGAGCAGAGCGGCCATATTACGGCTATCGGTTTTGACCTCTACTGCAAGCTGCTCCAGGAATCGATCAGCCGCTTCAAAGGTGAGAAGCCCGAGGAGCGGGTGGAGACCCGGATTCATCTGGATTTCCTCCTGCCGGAGGACCAGAATGGCGTCAGTGGAGTACCGACGGATTCGAGCCAGCTGATTCCCTTATCCTATATAAATGACCCGGTTCAGCGGCTGGAGATTTACCGTCGCCTGGCCCAGGCCCGTTCCGTTGAGGAGTTGGCGCCGCTGGAGGAAGAGCTCCGGGACCGCTTCGGCAAGCTGCCCGCCGGCGTGAAACATCTCCTCATGGTCTACCGGGTGCGGGTAATCGCCTCACGGAAGCGAATTACCGAAATCGAATCCCGTGAGAACAAGGTCAGCATCGTGCGTAACGGCGCGCCGCTCATGGTCCATGGCCGGCTGCCGCGCTTTGCGCAGAAAACGACCCAGGGCAGGTTGAAAGAGTTGCTGGCCCTGGTTGAGAGTCTTTCTATATAACCAACAGAATGTAAGGAAATGAAAAGAACCAAAACAGATTTGAAAAATAAATGGGTGGTCATTACCGGGGCCTCCAGCGGATTTGGCAGAGCGGCCACCGTGGCCTTTGGCTCGGCCGGAGCTCAATTGATGCTGGGTGCACGCCGGCTCGACCGACTCCAGGAGACCGCACGGCTGGCAACTGAGGCCGGGGCTGCCTCCGTCTGCCCTCTTTATCTGGATGTGAGCAGCACTCCCAGTGTGGAAGAGTTCGGCAATGCCCTGATCGAGAGAACGCAGGAGGTGCAGGTTCTCGTCAATAATGCCGGAGGTGCCCTGGGAGTGGATCCCGTTCTTGAGGGTAAGGACGAAGATTGGGAAACGATGTTCCAAACCAATGTGCTGGGGCTCCTGCGTGTCAGCCGCAAGGTCATACCGCTCATGCTCAAGACCGAAGGCGCCCTGGTGATCAATGTCGGCTCCATCGCCGGCCGGGTCGCTTATGAAGGCGGCAGCGCCTACTGTGGAGCCAAGGCGGCGGAGCTGCAGATCAGCAAAGCGCTGCGGCTGGAGCTCTGCGGCACGCCGGTCCGGGTGACCAGTCTGGACCCCGGGATGGCCGAAACCGATTTCTCGCTGGTGCGCTACAAAGGCAATGAGAATAAGGCCAAGGAAGTCTATCGCGGTTTGGAGGCGCTCAGCGCGGAGGATATCGCCGAAACGATGCTCTGGCTGGCAGAGCGGCCCGCCCATATTTGCGTGGATGAATTGGTAATTAAACCGACGGCACAGGCTGCTCCGCATAAGGTTTTTCGTAAATAAATCACTGTGATAAATTTTTTCAGGTTGAAGGAATTCAGTCTACCTGTGTTTGACAACCTTGAATTTGTGGACTACTTTCCCAGCGTGCTTCTAAGAGGAAGCACGCCGGGTGAGACCGGTTTGTCTTATTAACTCTGTTTGAAGACATGTGAGACAATGTTTATGAAAAAAATAGTTTCTATATTGTGTATTGCTGCGGCGTTTATATTCGCCTCACAGACTAAGGCGGATGACACCTATGGCATACACTACAATAACACGGGTCCCTGGGTTCCCGGTTATTGGGAGAATCCTGATACAGGAGAGCAATCCAGTACATGGCAATCCGGATGGACACAGGTTCCCGGGCATAACGACACGATTGGCGCCTGGCACCTGAACCCCACCGGTCAGGCCTATACAGCTTTGAAGGATTCTTCCCTGTCATTGAATATTGAAAGGAACGATACTGATAGTGGATTCAGTTACGGTACTTTCGAATACGATTCAGGCACGGGGCAGATCGTAGCCAATAGCGAAGTCTTTATTGGTTCTGTCGGAGCGGGTGAGCTGGGCAGCGGGGTTTCGGTTGCCTACACCGCCGGTGATCTTGCCGGTGTCTGGGTGGAGATCGAAGGCCAGAAATATTACAGCCAGGGTACACTCAATGTGAACCACAATACCGAGACTTACAAAGGTGATGCCCCCGAAGGTTCAGCTTATCTCTGGTTTGACAATGCTGCCAGTTGGCCGGGACAAGATCCGAACGCATCGATCAAATTCCTCGTAACAGGCGTAGCTCCTGCCTCCAGCGGGGCTCCCTTACCGGGAGTTTTGGCGACGGTAGCGCTCTGCGGTGCCGTTGGCGGTTACCTTCGGAGAAAGAAAAGCGTAGGCCGTATCGCCCGGGAATAGTTTAAGCAAATCGGTTTAACCGAAAAGCGAAAGCGTAAAAGCCGCTCTCATTAAAACGGGGCGGTTTTTTTTGTCTGATATCCATCCCTGGAAGGATGGGAAAAAGAGTGAATAATCGCTTTGAAAGGGAGAAAGCGTGCCTGATTTCTTAAGCTGCTCTGGTTTTAAAGTATTTTTGTAAGCCTCTGATGTGGAGTGTGCTTTATTTGAAATATCTCGCTACTATGATTTATTCAAAAAAATCGAAAATCGATTCTTATCCGTTTGACAACCTTGACTCTGTAGACTACATTTACATCGTGCTTCTATGAGGATGCGCGTCGGATGAGCCCTTAGTATGGGTGAGACTGGTTTGCGTTATCAACTCAGAATGAAGCCACGTGAAACGATGTTTATGAAGAAAATAGTTTCTATATTGTGCATTGCTGCGGCGTTCGTGTTTGCCTCTCAGGCTATGGCGGATGATACCTACGGCATACACTACAATAACACGGGGCCCTGGGTTCCCGGTTATTGGGAGGATCCCAACACGGGAGAGCATTCCAGTACATGGAAATCCGGATGGACACAGGTTCCCGGGTATAACGACACGATTGGCGCTTGGAAGCTCAATGAGACCCAGCAGGCCTATACAGCTTTGAAGGATTCTTCCCTGTCATTGAATATTGAAAGGAACGATACTGATAGTGGATTCAGTTACGGTACTTTCGAATACGATTCAGGCACGGGGCAGATCGTAGCCAATAGCGAAGTCTTTATTGGTTCTGTCGGAGCCGGTGAATTGGGCAACGGAGTTTCGGTTGCTTACAGCGCCGGTGATCTTGCCGGTGTTTGGGTAGAGATTGAAGGCGTGAAATATTACAGCCAGGGTACACTCAATGCGAACCACAATACCGAGACTTTTCAGGGAGAAGCCCCCGAAGGTTCTGCCTACATTTGGTTTGATGACAGCGCCAGTTGGCCCGGACAGGACCCGGTGACAAAAGGTAAGAAAACGACCCCCGGCGCGGCAGTCAAAATCCTCGTGACCGGTGTGGCTCCTGCTTCCAGCGGGGCTCCGTTGCCGGGAGTTCTTGCGACCATGGCGATCTGCGGTGCTGTTGGCGGGTATCTCCGTAGAAAGAAAAACGCAGCCCGTGTCGATCAGGAATAATTTAAGCAAATCGGGTTAACCGAAAAGCGAAAGCGTAAAAGCCGCTCTCATTAAAAACGAGGGCGGTTTTTTTCTTCAAAAAAAAGAGCATCCCCGTTTGACAAACTCAAAATCCCACACTAGCTTCCTATCGTACCTCTTTGAGAGTGTACAACAGGGCAGACCGGTTCTCTATAAAGGTTGTGTTTAATGTTGCTCAAAAGAGATACAGAAGAAATAGTTATGAAGAAATTGTGTGGGTTATTGTGTTTGGCGGCGATAGTTGCCTGCGTCCCACAGTTGGCGGCCCAGAATGGCGACTATAGCATCGCCGATGGGAAAACGGGTGCATGGACCGTGGTGGAAGGGAGTTATGTAGGGACCTTCTCCGCTCTGAAAGATTCGTCATTGTCTTTCAGCATTGAAAAGAACAATACAACGGGAGGTTTCACCTACGGGACTTTCCAGTATGATATGGGATCTGCAACAGTAGTGGCCAACAGCGAAACGTTCGTTGGTTCTGTAGCAGCGGGCCAGTTGGG
>DBPU01000072.1:15269-21152 GCA_002305615.1 Verrucomicrobia bacterium UBA1412
TACAGCGTCAGCCAGCTCAATTCCAATCAGGGAACAGGCACTTACAAGAATGCTCCTCCTGATGGTTATGCAAATGTCTGGTTTGATAAGTTGACAAGCAGCAACCAGAAAGAGCCCAAAAATGGTGCAATTGTCAAACTTGCCATAGCCGGTGTGGCTCCTGCCGCTTCTGCCGCCAGCGGGGCTCCGTTGCCAGGAGTTCTTGCGACCATGGCGCTCTGCGGTGCCGTAGGGGGATATCTCCGGAGAAAGAAAAACGCAGCCCGTGTCGCACAGGAATAGTTTAAGCAGATCGGGTTAACCGAAAAGCGAAAGCGTAAAAGCCGCTCTCATTAAAAACGAGGGCGGTTTTTTCTATCTTCTTCCGAGAGCACCGGGATTGCCAGTATTGCCAGAGGGATTTTCTTCTTCGGGAAGGAGGGAATCATTCTTTGGAGTATGTATGACACTCACACTGGCAATTCTGGGTCTCTTCACGGCGGCGATCCCGCTTCTACTGTGGCTCTTCAAACGGTACGGTTCCCCGATAACTCAGGAGGAAAAGAATGAAGCGCTCGATCAATCCTTTGCGCGCGCCCTGGAAGCGATGGCAAAATATCGGCAAGCGGGTGATGACGCTCGTGCTGATCATCTCCTGCGGTGGCTGCGGCTCAACGGGCTCCCGGCTGCCGATGCCCAGTCTGGGCTCGGGCAATGCGGTCCTGAGCACCCTGCCGGCGGGGACCCTCCTGATCTTCCCGCAGAAGGAGGAGGCAAGCCAAATGGGCCGACTCTTCCTGAATGAGGCCGCCCCGGTAGAGGGAGAGCCCCGGGGAATGCGCCTGGAGCGAGCGCTCAAGCTGTCCACTCCGGAGTACCTTCTCCAGCGCGATGCGGCTGAAGCGGCGGCCCTGCTGGAGCTCTTGAAATATCGCCGGCAGGAGACGGACCGTTAACCGTCGATGTCTATAAAAAGACCACCCTGCTCTAATGAACAGGGTGGCTCTTTGTTTTTCAGGCGGGAGGGCCTATGCACAGGCCGCTCCCGTGTTTCAGAATTTATCTGCGACTATTCGGCAACGAGTCTGTAGTAGGCAGTGCCTGAGTCTACGGGGACTTCATAGTAGAAGGTACCCGAATCAAGCAGCGGCTGACCGGCATGAGTCCAGGTTCCGCCCGAGGCCTGCGGAGAGACTTCCAGCGTGGCGCCGGAGGAAACGGCCCATCTCAGGATGAGCTTGCCATCCACAACTTCGAAGGCCAACACCGGAGGAGTCGAAGGCTCGGAGCCATCGACCCAGACGGAGGCATTCTTGAAGACTGCCCAGGTGTTATCGGGTACTGCACGTGCGAAGACGCCCAGACCGAAACGGATTCCCTCAGAGATCGGGAAGAGGACCGGTGTGCCTGCATGACCATCCACATAGAAGGTGGCGGTTTGGCCATCGGCCACGATTCTCACCTTGTGAGCACCCTGATCAGTCAAGGGGCTGATATTGAGGTTTGCGAAGACAGCGGCTGCACCGCCACGGTTGTCGCCTGCCTCACCGATGAAGCGATTGTAACCCCAACCCACATAGCGGGGACCGTTATCGGTGGATTCAGAGAAGTTGATCCACTTCTCGGTATCACCGCTGCTGATAATGAAGGAGCAGCGTGAGCCGGTCGCGCCTTCGTTTCTGCCGAAGAGATCGCGATCAACCTCAAAGACTACCGGGTTCTCCGGACTGGCTTTGAAGGTGTCGGCCGTGTAGTAGGTGATGCCGCCCCAATGATTCACCGTGAGGGTGTAATTGATGGCCAGGGCATTGGCGACTTCCAATGCGGTTGTACCGGTTGCATTCGGGAACTGGTCGTACTCGAAGGAACGGGTGCTGGAGGTCCACAGATTGGGATTCAATTCCGGACCTTCAAAGCCGTCAGAGAAGACTTCAGTCTCAATGAGAGTCAGGTAGGCCGGTTCGCTCGCGACAAAGCCCGAGACGTTGCTGACGACGACCGAGTATTCACCCTGGTCTTCCAACTGCGCATTGGGGATTGCCAGAGTCGAGGTCGTGGCACCTTCGATGAGTTCTTCGCCGCGATACCAGGCGTAGGTGAGCTCCTCGCCAAAGACGCTGACCTGGAAGGAAACATTCTGACCCACACCTGCGAATTGATCAGCCGGCTGGTCGGTGATTTCCGGAGGATTCACAGCGGGATCTTCGGCGCCGTAAATCTTCGCGCTCATGAAGTAGGCTGAGGCCGCATCAGGTATAGCTCTGGTATAGATGCCGAAGCCGAACTGAATGTCTTCTTTCACGGGGAAGTTCAGGGTAGCACCCAGGACATCATCCACGTAGACTTTGACCGTTTGGCCATCTGCGACCAGCTTGACGGTATGCTTGCCGCGATCGGCAAAGAGCGCATTCAAGGCAGCCATCTGGACACCAGCGCCGGTCGGTTTATCCACATAGTGATTGTAGACCCAGCCCATGTAGCCGACAGTATCGCTGGCGTCGGCGATCTGGATCCACTTGGAGCCGTCGCTGCTGCGAATGAGGATGGCGCAGCGTGCACCGGTTGCACCTTCACCGTAGGAGAACTGTTCGCGGTCCACCACGAAGGAGAGCGGGTCGATCTTGCTGGTTTTGTAACTCTTCTGAGTCCAGAAGGCGGTACCGCCCCAGTAGTTGGCCGTAAGGTTGTAATCGAGTATGACACCCCAACCCGGAGTGATCGTGAGGTCGCCTGCCGAATCGGGATTGGTCGATTCCCAGCTCTTGTCCTCGCGCAGCCAGTCTGTGGCGCTGATCTCCGTGCCCATGAAGAGGTCTTCGAAGAGAAGCTCGCCCGGATTGGCAGCCAATACGGTGACCGTGTCGGCGGTCATCACGAAGTCCTTATCGTTCACCAGAGAGATGAACGTGCGGCCGGCTTTCAACTTATTGACCGTGACCAACTGTTCGTTGGAGGATGTGGGACCCAGGACCAACGTCTTCACCGCGCCTGTATCAAAGGAGGCGATGGTGGGGTCTTCAATAGTGAGAGTCAGGGTGGTGCCCTGGTTCAGGACCGCATTGGGAACCGTGATTTCCAGAGTGTCAGAACCGTTAATGAGATTAAGCGGAGTGTCATCCACTGCAATGGTCGCTACACCGTAGACCTTCACATCGCTGAAGGAGAATTCCACGTTGTTATTAATCTTGTAGGCATCTCCGCCCAGAGCGAAGGTGATGCAATCGGTCGCCGAGGCCATGGAGCCGCCGTAGACATCATCCAGATAGTAGCGGACAACGCTTCCGTTATGGACCAGGCGGACTTTGTGATATCCGTTATCCAGGAAGCGATCGGTCCGGTAGGCACCGGGGCGTGCATCGGTCGTGAAGGCGTAATCAGGATAGGCATTCCATCCGGTGATATCACCGCGGGAGAAACCGAAGGCGCAGGCCGTGTTGTTATTGAGGTTCACGACGGCACCCAGGGCGACGACAACGGAGCCGACACCGCCCAGAGGTCCCTGAGTGTACTCGATAATGACGGGTGACTCAGCCGTGGGGAAGAATTGATCTTTGATCTGTTGAGTCACAACGGCGTGGTCCTCGGTCAAACAAGCGAAATATCCGAGGAGCTCATTTTCTTCGATCCAGAAGTTCACGTCTTTGGGAGTAGCTGTTGCAGTACCGGGACGGGAAACCTGTTCCCAGAGCTTGGTATTCAAAGCCGGACCTTCGAAGTTATCGCTCGCAAGGAGACCGGTTGCATCATAAGCATTGATGGTGACATCAGGCACCACCAGCCATTCAGCACCCGCTGAGGGCGTGAAGGAGATCTTGGCCGTACCGGCTCCCAGAGCCAGGATGTTCACATATTGAGTGGGTTCGCCATCCTTCAGGAAGGTGATCGTCGGAGTTTCCGGAGCGGCAACCGCAGGATTGGAAGAGGTGAGAGTGAGCTCCACATTTCCGCTCATGGTTGCATATTCGGGCACGGTGACTGCCACCAGGTTATCGAACTGAGGNNGTCATAAGCGCCGCTGCCTTTGGCTCCCACTTCGCGAGCATACATACCCAGCTCGACATACATCGGGTCATCGCAGACCCAGTTTACGGAACCGCCGGAAATACCATCAACGTACATCGTCATGGTTTTGCCGTTATAGACCAGCTGCATCTCGTGTGCATTGCCGTCATTGAGGGCTGACCATGCGCCGGGTTTGGTACCTGCAGAGCCGACGGCCGTATTGTATTGCCAGCCGCCTTCACCGCGATTGCAGCGCAGAGCGAAGAATTTGGTGCTGTCGGCATTGCGCAGAACCAGGTTCGCACAGGTGCTGACGCCTGCCTCATGGGTCATGTAAGAGAGGTCAGCCGTTACTTTGAGCGAAGTAGTGGTGCTGCCCAGGAAGGTTCCCTTGCTCACCACGCTTCTGCCGCCCCAGTAGTTGACCGATGCGACCATGTTCTCGGCGACCAGTTTTCCGTCCTTGGCGCCAAAGAAATCGACTGTGACATCAGCTGCCGGATAGGAACTGTATTCATAGCCCTTGGTGCTGATTTCCCAGAGATTGGAATCGAGTGTGTCGAAGTTTTCTTCGAGCTTCACACCCGCAGCTGCCGGCACCGTGACGGCCAGATAGTTATTCACCCAGATCGTTTCGGGTGCCGTTAAGGTGAATTTGGCCAGACCTTCACCCACGGAGGTGACGCTGACGGTTTTCTGAGTTTCACCTGCGGCGAAGTTAATCGTTGCAGTACCGCCGGGGGCTCCCGTCGGAATGGCGATCTGAGGATTGGAACTGGTCAGAGTCACCGTGCAGGGAGTCGAAGAGGCGGCGACATTCAGGGCGATATCCGTGCTGCTGCCGCTTTCCAGAAGGAGAGAATCCTTGGCGAAATAGAGGGCATCCATCTGCGTGACCGTGACGGGTCCGAAGGAGCCTTCCACATAGTCACCCAGGAGGGTAGCTGTTTTGGGAGCGCGTGTATAGACGCCCAGACCTACGGCGATATTCTCCGTGAAATTGAGGGGAACGGTCGCACCATAGACCCAGGTCGGTTCAGCGGCGTAAGGATCGCGCATGTACATGCTGGCGCTGGAGCCGTTGGCCACGACTCTGAGATCCACTTCATTATGAAGGACTGATGCGAAAGTGCTGTTTAAAGTGCCCAGGTTATAACCGACGTTGCCGGGGTTATTGACCGGGTAATCTGCCGCGGTACCTGAATTGGGATTGTAACCCCAGTCGCTCTCGCCATAGTTATCGGCATAGAGCAGCCACTTGGATTTATCGGGTGCGATCAGCCACAGACCCGTGCGGGTAGCAGAGCCGCTCTGGACCGTCTGCGTATGGCTGATGCGTTTGGTTTCCACAATCAGAACCTTATCAGTACTGGCACTGAAAGTCGGAACGCTTCGCAGAGCGTAACCGGCCCAGTAACCCTGATCGCCATTGGAGCCTTTGAGGTTGAGTGTACCATCTGCCCAAACGTTAAAGGAAAACTCTCCAAAACAAGGGCTATAGATACCATCTCCAAAGCATCCATCATCTACGACCCAGCGAGCGGGATCAAGCTCCTCCGGAGTGGAGGCGGCAAAATCCCAATTCTCCGTAAACAGCACTCCTGCGTGAGACAGGAACGCCGCTGAGAGAAGTGCGGCCGCGAAAGTTAATTTTTTCTTCATAGTATGAATTATGTGACTACTAGTTGCTTTATACAAACAATGAACAAGTACTGTTATCCCGTGAGAACCTTGCAGGAGCGGAATTTCGGGAGAACCCTAATTCTTTGGAGAATCTTCTAAAGGATTCTCCACCCTGCCCCGATAACTCTTTACTGAATAACAACACATGTCGATTGTCTAAAAAAAAATAGGAGAAGGCAACAGGTTTACAGGTGTAAAAGAACTTGTTTTTTCAGAATC